>DASYHR010000882.1:0-4045 GCA_035998385.1 Dyadobacter sp.
CTCATTAACATCGTATTATTGGCAGCCGCCGTCACGACCACAGGCATGGTATCTGTGTATGCATTGGTTGGCGTGCAGTTCTTTATGTCCATTATGTTCCCGACGATTTTTGCACTCAGCATCAGAGGTCTGGGCGCCAAAACCAAGATGGGTTCTTCCCTGGTAATTATGGCGATCGTAGGAGGTGCCATATTCCCGGTGATTATGGGACAGGTTTCCGATATATCTACCATACAAATTGCATACGTAGTTCCGGCAGTTTGCTTCCTGGTTGTATTGTATTTTGCGATTAAAAATAATTCCATTAAAAACGTAAAACTCGGAGCATCACACTAGTTGACGGCTGTGCGTTTATCTAACATCATTAAATTTTATCAATATGAATCTGAATCTGAAAGATAAGGTGGTTATCGTAACAGGTGGCGCCAAAGGAATCGGGGAAGGTATTGTACAGGTTTTGGCAGCAGAAGGTGCTATACCTGTCATCATCGGGAGGAATGCTGCAGACAATCAGAAGGTTGTAGATGAGCTTTCATCGAAAGGATTGAAGTCATTTCAGGTTGTAGCAGAACTGACGCGTCCGGAAGATTCGAAAAACGCTGTCGATGCAGTGATTGCTGAATTTGGTCGTATTGACGGACTTGTGAATAACGCTGGAGTTAATGATGGGGTCGGACTTGAAAATGGCAATTACGAAGACTTTATCGCATCTCTGCATAAAAATGTGGTGCATTACTATCTGATTGCCCAACATGCCCTTCCTGCATTAAAAGAATCCAAAGGCGCGATTGTAAATATCAGCTCAAAAACGGCAGAGACAGGTCAGGGTGGGACTTCTGCCTACGCAGCAGCCAATGGCGGTAGAAATGCACTTACACGTGAATGGGCTGTTGAATTACTTAAATACGGAATCCGTGTGAATTCTGTCATCGTGGCTGAATGCTGGACGCCGCTTTACGAGAGATGGATTGAAACACTACCTAATCCGACTGAAAAGCTGGCATCTATCACGACAAATATTCCGTTGGAAAACCGGATGACCACCGCTGAAGAAATCGCCAATATGACCGTTTTCTTGTTGTCTGAGCGTTCGAGCCATACAACGGGCCAGCTCATATATGTTGATGGCGGTTATGTGCATCTCGACAGAGCCCTGGCCAATTCCTGATTTTTCCTATCTAGCAACCTAATTGTAATGAATACATTAATTTGTACAACTCCGGGTCAGTTTGATTACACGGAGACTGTAAGACCTGAGGATCGTCCGGGCTATACAACCATTCGCATTCGCCGGATAGGTATCTGTGGAACTGACCTGCATGCTTACGAGGGTACACAGCCATTTTTTAATTATCCAAGAATTCTCGGACATGAGCTTTCCGGTGAAATTATTCATACTGACGAGGCAAATGGTTTTGAGGTGGGCGAGTGCGTAACCTTCATTCCCTATTTCAATTGTGGAAAATGCGTGGCATGCCAAAACGGGAAGCCTAACTGTTGCACGGATATCAAGGTTTTCGGGGTTCATATTGATGGGGGGATGACTGATTACGTATCTGTACCGTCCTACTCACTTGTGCACGGCAATGGGTTGAGTTTTGATGAACTTGCGCTGGTTGAGCCTTTGGCCATCGGCGCCCACGGTATCCGACGTGCAGCGGTTACAGCAAATGATACAGTGCTGGTAGTAGGTGCAGGACCAATCGGACTCGGGACTATGGAATTTGCACGTATTGCAGGGGCTACCGTCATTGCGATGGATATCAATGAAGATAGATTGAAATTTTGCAGAGAGAAATTAGGTGTCTCTCATACTGTAAACGCTTTAACAGATAACGTTCAGCAAAAGCTGTATGACTTCACCAACGGCGATATGCCTACTGTGATTATCGATGCTACAGGTAATCAGAGGGCGATTAACGACGCGTTTCAGTATCTGGCTCATGGTGGGCGGTATGTGTTGATCGGTTTGCAAAAGGGCGAGATCAGTTTTGCACACCCGGAATTTCATAAACGTGAAGCCACGCTGATGAGCAGCCGTAATGCAACACGCGAAGATTTTGAACATGTGATCAGTAGCATGAAGGCTGGATTCATAGATCCCACAACCTATATCACTCACCGTGTGGAGTTTGATCAGGTTAAAGAGAATTTCGAAAACTGGCTTAATCCCGAATTCGCGGTGATTAAAGCGATGGTTGAAGTACTTTAACCAGATTATTAAATGTGAAGCCGGGTACAATCTGGAAGGACTTACCACTTTGTGGAATGATTTTTGGTTACCATGCAGAAATTTTCATTCTATGGATAATCAAATTACTAAAATCCTGCGATGGGTACTGTTACTCATCGCTCTGCCCGCCGGATTGTACCTGGGTAAAACATTTCTCGCACCATTGGCCATAGCAGCCGTACTGGCTATGATGCTCATCCCTGTGATGGATTGGCTGATGAAAAAGGGTTTAGCTCGCGGATGGGCTGTAGCGGCTAGCACTTTCGTTCTCATTCTTTTCTTTCTCTTTCTGGGAGGACTGATCACGATTCAGGTAAAAATGATCGCTAAAGACTGGCCCGAAATTGAAAAAACTTCTGTTAAACTACTTGAAGATGCTCAGGCTTTTATAGAAGACAAAGCGGGTGTCGATCCTGACCAGCAACTGGAGCAGGCAAAAGGCATGCTGGCAAGCCTTGGGAAAGGTGGTCCTGCAGCTTTGGGAACCGTGGGAGGAGCGATCGCGAGCACCATTCTGGTCATTGTATACGTGGTGCTTGTGTTATCACAGCGGGAAAGGGTCAAAGAATTCATTCTCCTGAATGTAGAAGGAACTGAACAGGGACGCGTCCGGAAAGTATTAAAGGAAATTCGAAAGACATCTGGCGGCTATTTTTGGGGCATGTTTAAAGCGATGCTGATTCTTGCAGTTTTATATGGAACTGGCTTCCTGATCGGGGGCATCAAATACGCACCGCTATTGGCTCTGATTGCCGCAGTGTTCTCATTTATTCCCTATTTGGGAAATGCGATAGGAGGAGGGTTGGCTGCTATGCTGGCTATGGTGTCGGGAGGGTTTACTGCAGTTTTGGTAGTTATAGGTGTGATGTTTGCAGCTCAGATGATCGATAACTACATTACGCAACCTTATGTGGTAGGGAAAGAGGTTGATTTAAACCCCTTCATGACGATCGCATCTGTGATCGGATTCGGGCTGCTATGGGGCGTCGCAGGCGCTATTATTGCGATTCCAATTACCGGGATTCTTAGGGTGAGCTTTCATCATTTCAAGGAAACCCGCTCATTTGCATTTTTAATGGGCAATGAAAAACCAGACTCTGCACCGGGAGGAATCCGGCAGCAGAGGGAAAAAATCGAACGTATTAATTGACGTTGTCATATCATTTGAACGGAGTTATCAGCGGAATAAGTAATTGATACTCCGCTTCCATTTTATCCAATAACCCACGGACTAGAGCCTGATCGAAGTTATTCAGGTATTCCAGTTCGTGGGTTATTTCTGTGATGACTTGCATGTATGCAGATGCGGCAGCTCCTTTTAACTTGTGTGCAGCACTTTTCAGCGCCGATAAGTCCTGATTTTCATAGTGTTGATTCAAATCCGACAAACCTGCTTTCAGTGATTCTTCAATCAGGGTAAGAAATTCCGAGATGAACTCCTGGTCATTCATGTAAGTAGCCCTGATCATCTCAATGTCAAAATGTTTGATTGAGGTTTCTGACGGAGCTGATACTTCAGGAATAATTTCGGCGGGCTGGGTATGGTTAAGAATGATTTTACGAAGAGATTCCTCGACGAATGGTTTGGCGACAAAATCATCCATCCCGGCATCAAGACATTTGTCGCGCTCACCTTTTACATTGCCTGCTGTAAGTGCAATGATTGGAACGTGGTCGCTGTGAAACAGATTACGTATGGCAAAGGTAGCCTCATATCCATTCATTTCCGGCATTTGAATATCCATGAAAATCAGGTCTGGTTTTACACGTTTGCAATGTTCGACCGCCTCCAGACCGTTGGCCGCTTCAAGA
>DASYHR010000887.1:0-2335 GCA_035998385.1 Dyadobacter sp.
CATCTTTTCCCTGCCTTTTGGCTATCGAAAGCAGCAAGGCTGGCAACAATATGAGATTGGTACACATTGCTACCAATAAAGTGACAGAAACCATAATGCCCATGGCAGCGGTACCACCAAAACTGGATGCTGCAAAGATGATAAAGCCACAGAAAAGTATCACTGCAGTATAAATCATACTCAAACCTGTACCGAAAATAGAGTTGGTGATAGCCTGGGATGGGGTCATGCCTTTTTCATAAATCTCCTGACGGTAGCGTGTAAGGAAATAAACCGTACCATCTGATGCGATACCAAAGGTGATGCTGAAGATCAGAATCGTAGTGGGTTTGAAATAGATTCCGAAATAGCCCATTATGCCTGCCGTAAGCGCGAGAGGTATAAGACAAGGCAACTTGGACAAAAGAATAATCGGAACAGACCGGAAAAGAACCATTCCGACAATTGCTATGAGTACGATCGCAATCAGCAAACTTTCATAGAGGTTACTCAGCAGGTAGTCGTTGCTTTTCAGGAAAACCAGACTATGCCCTGTCAAACTCACTTTGTATTGTTCAGGACTGAAAATAGAATCAACCTTTGGCCGGATCTGATTCATGAGCTCTTTTATCTTCTCTGAACCTACGTCGGCCATTTGGAAGCTTACCCGCGTTACACTTTTATCTTCATTTAAAAATGAATTGATCTGACGGGATGCGCCCTGTTTTCCTTCCACATAACCGGTCAATTTGGACAATTCCAACACACCGGGCAGTGCGAAATATTTAGCGTCCCCGCCGCGATATGCCTGATACAGAAAACGGGAACCCTGTACAACAGAGACCGGAGCCGAGAATTCTGGAAACTTAGCCATCTCGTTCTGCAAAGCCTTGATTTTATACAACGCCTTTGCCTGATCCCCAAACACACCGTTTTTCACTTTGGTATCAATCATCACCTCAAATGGCAGTACGCCGTGAAAGTTCTTTTCGAAGAAACGGAGGTCAGTATACACCACATCATTCTTCGGAAGATCGTCCACCACATAGCCGATGGTTTTAATCTTGGTCATACCATAGGCAGAAACAATGATCATTACCACCATTGACATGTAAATTTCCTTCCTTCGGTAGTGTACAAGTTTGTTTACCGCCGACAGAAAACCCGCCGCCCATTTTCCGTCCAGATGTTTCATGTGGCGCGCTTTGGGCACACTCATGTAATGCAGTGTGATTGGCAAAAGTACAAGGCAAAGCACATAAGTGACCATCACGCTGATGGCTGCAACTACACCAAATTCAACCAGCAAGCTGCTGTTTGTAAAGTAGAAAACCCCGAAACCAATTGCTGTAGTGGTATTGGCCAGGAAGGTTGAGAGTCCGATCTGACGGATCATTTCCCGGATGGCTTCGTCTTTCGTTTTGTTTTCGCGCAGTTCGGTCTGGTATTTATTGATCAGAAAAACACAGTTGGGTACACCGATCACGATGAGCAGGGGAGGAATAAGCCCTGTGAGTGCCGTTATCTTGTAGTCAAACAGATGAAGTGTTCCCACAGAGAAAACGACGCCGATCAGCACCACAACGATTGATAGAAGAGTAAGCCTGAATGAGCGAAAGAATGCCCAGAGAATTAATAAAGTAACAAAAACTGCCAGCCCCATAAATAGTTGCATTTCGCCGGAAATCTTCTTCATATTCACGGTGCGGATATAGGGCATGCCCGAATAATGAAGGTCAGTAGAATATTTGGCTGCAAACTCTTCTGCGATTGCTTCGATGTCACTTACAATCGTGAGCCTGCGTTTCGAATTGAGCTCTTTATCATTAAAAGTAATAACGATAAGCGTGGCATTCGATTCTGAATTCAGTACGAGACCCTCATAAATCGGAAGATTCAGGATTTCCTTTTTCAGGCTGTCCACCTCTGCTTGTGTAGTGGGTATTTGTTTGATGACAGGTTTAAAATCGAATTGTCGGAGGCTGTCGTTTTTCACTGCTTTCTGAAGGTTGGCAAGAGAGAGCACACTTTTGATACCATCCGTCTCCCTGATACGCTGTGTCAGTCTACACCAATCGCGGAACTTATTCACTTCAAATAATTGCGGATCCTGCCACCCGATTACCATCACACTGCCATCTTCACCAAATAGTTTTCTGAAATCCTGGTATTCCTTCTCTACCGGATCTGTTGAGGGAAGTATTCGTGCGAATTGGTAAGACAATTCAATCTTGTTGGCTTCGTAAGCCATGAAAAGAGTAGATACCAGCAGCAGTGCAACCCACATCATGCGATAGCGTATGATGCCAGTCGCGATTTTATTCCACATATATTGTTTTAATTGATTTCAAAAGGG
>DASYHR010000902.1:0-3068 GCA_035998385.1 Dyadobacter sp.
GTCACAGCACCCATCGCGAGCGCAACTTCAACAGATCAGCTGAAAACGCTTACGGCTGCAGTTGAAATCAAACTCGATGAGCAGGACACTCAAGCACTGAATGATGCGAGTAGCTATTGATATTGAAGGTTGTAAAATAGACGGGACGCGCCACGTAATCAGGCGCTTCCCGTTGTTTTATAGGATGTTGATGTTAATTCATCAGACCGAAGTCGGTCGCTAGTTTGATCACCGTTGCCGTATTAGGTACACCGAACTTTTCCATCAGATTTTTGCGGTGACTTTCCACCGTATGTGTGCTGATAAATAACGCTGAAGCGATTTGCTGAGTAGTGTAACCTTTGCCAATGAGCTGCAGGATTTCTTTCTCTCGACGGGTTAGTCTGGGAATCTCTTTCAGATCATTTTGTTCACTATTGCTGAGCACTTTTTGTGAACCCTGGCAGAGAAAAATCTGGCCGTCCATAGCAGCGTGTAAAGCACCGATAATATCGTCACCGATTGCGTTTTTTAACACATATGCGCTCGCACCACTCTGTAACATACCCATAATAACGGTCTTCTCGTTATGAACGCTAAGTGCTACAATCTTAACATGAGGATGTTTTTGTTTGACCTTCTGGCACAGCGTGATGCCATTGATGTCAGGCAGATTGATGTCCATCAGCATAGCATCCGGAATGTTGTCGCTGAGCGCTTCCAGCATAGGTTCTCCCATGTCGTACATTCCCGTTACTTCAATTCCGGGGCTTGTTTCAAGCAGGTTTTTCAATCCTTCCAGAACAATAGGGTGGTCGTCAATGATAAATACTTTCATAAATTATATACTGCATTCGACGGTAACGGTGGTGCCGCTGCCAGGAGTTGATTGAATATCGAACGATGCATTCAGGAAATCTGCGCGCGCTTTTACATTGGTCAGCCCGGCGCCGTTTTTAGTATTCGGTTTGGTAGTATCAAATCCTTTGCCATCGTCCTCCACGGTGACAAACAGGTGCTCTCCGCTTTGCTGTATAATGACGAGAATCTGAGAGGCCGAAGCATGTTTCAGCGCGTTGTTGACCAATTCCTGGATGATCCGGTAAAGTACTACTTGTTTTTCCTGGGGTAAGGTATCCTTATAATTAAACACCTGGCAAACCATATTGACACCCGTTTCTTTCAGGTTTTTGCAGAATTCTTTGGTGGCTTCGGCAAGCCCGTACTTCATCAGAATTTCAGGCATCAGGCTTCTCGCAATACGCCGGAGTTCATTCACTGCATCATCAAGATGCGACAACGTACGACTGATACCTGCATTCACTTGTTGCACGGGTTGGCGCGAAACTTGGGATAACTCAATTTTGATACTACTTAATAGTCCACCTAACCCATCATGTAAATCCCTGGCCAGGCGGGTGCGTTCCTGTTCCTGGCCTTCAAGCATGGCAGAAAGCATGGAAATGCGATGATCTTGCTTAATTTTTTGTAATTCGAGTTCATGCAGCTGTTGTTGCTGCTGCCATAAACGTTTGTTGTTCCGATAAAACAACAGCACCAGAATGGTAACAGCCGCCAGAAACAAACAAACTACCGCGAGTAACCAATTTACAAGTTTGTTGTTTTTGATGGTTAATACAGCTTTTTCATTTTTTGCCTGTAGCTGGTATATCTGCTTTTCTTTTTCGGCTGTCTGGTATTTTGTTTCGGTTTCGGTGATATCCTCTTTAATTCGCTGTTCATTGGCGCTATCCGCGAGTACCGAATATTTATGCAACCAGCTGTAAGCGGATTTCATATCTCCAAGTTTTTCAGAAGTTTGAGAGAGTTCATAATAGTAAAGCATCCTGTTTTTGTGGTGCGGATAAATTTCTTCCTGCGCAGTCAGATCCTTCAATAACTGGAATGCTTTGCTGTAATTGCCCATTGCCTTGAAGGTGAAATACTTTTGTAAGGTGATGCTGTGTATGTCATATGGGCGCTTCAGTCTGCTGGCAAGCGCAATACCTTTATCAAAACTCCGTAATGCCTGAGCATACTGTTTTAGTCTGGAATAGTACATACCCTCTACCATATACAGGTCTGTGAGGTAGGCCGACTGTGGGTCAGCGGAAAGGATGGACAATGCACTGTCTAGCATCGGCTTCACTGGGGGATAGTCCTTGAGATAAATGTAGTTTTTCGCGCCGAAAACGTATGAGTCTACCAATTCAAGCGATTCGGGTGCAGATTTTTCCAAAATAGAAATCGCTTGTTTGAAATATCTTTCCGCTTTGATATAGTCGAGTTGATTGGAAAAAATAATCCCCAGATTCTGATAATTTCTGGCTGCCCGCACGCTGTCACCTGCCTGGTTTGCCAACGGGATAGCATGCTGAATCAGCACCTCTGCATATTTTTTTTCATTGTCCTGTCTTTGATAGAGTGCTCCGTAATTGGCCCAGCAACGCGACCGGTAAATCAAAGCTTCCTTTGTATTGAAGTTTCTCAACAGTCGTTCTGCCTGCAGGTATTGCGCCTGACTTTTCGGATAGTCAAACTCAAAAAAGACACCAGCCCTGTAGAAATGCGCAAGTGCCTGGTAATACGGATGTTTCTTTGCGTAACTGGCAGCCTGATCTACATAGTTAAACGCAAGTGAACTGTCTTTGTCGCTGTAATAGTCGGACAATAGAAATAGTGTTTTGATGCGTGCCGTGTCAGACTTGTAGCTGTTAAGAGCGCTGCGGAGACTGTCTGCATAGGTAATGCCACCAACCGGACTTTGTGAAAAGCCCGGTTGGAAGTGCGTAAATAATATCGCAGTGATGATCCAGAGAGTGATTTTATATTTCAATGTCAAGTCATTTATTAGCACCGATAAGCTGATCCATTGGAGATATATTTACCTTAGGTCTGTTTTTTCAGGTAAGTGAATATCATTAATCATCTGCTCATTCCAGATTGCCGGCGTATCTCTCAGTGGCTTTTTTGAAATAAGTTGGGTCATGACTGGTGCCGATACTCTGGCATTCGGAGTGATTTGGATACCTATTTCGCGTAGGGCCACATTTAATAGTGTTTCGTTCTCATCACCGAATGCTTTGTAA
>DASYHR010000905.1:0-3399 GCA_035998385.1 Dyadobacter sp.
GAGCTAAGTGTATTCAGCCCGATTTCTATTGCATTGATTGCAGGATAATTCAGATTGGCGATGGGTCTGAAAACCAATGCAATCTGTCCCTGAGCTGTAGATTTCACTTCAAACTCACGCACGATCGCTTTGTATTTGCCCCCAGCCTGTGTCATAATATCGAAGTTTTTAAGCAGCGTATCAGAAGCTGTATTGGCTGTAACATTAAACTTTCTCTTTCCAGCTGTAATAACCGTTGAAAGTTCTGCAAAATGCAACCGTACAACATACTTCGAATTTGGAATCAAGTTTTCATATCGGTAGGTCATTGGAGATCCGGTGTTGCGCTGTGTCTTATACGCATCCAAAGGTGCGGGTCTCACCACGCCGCTGATATCGATAGCCGTAGTAACAGTGGAAGTCCACATATTCACCGACTGTGGACTGTCGGCTATAAAACTGCCAATCGTCGGTCCGCCACAGTTGTTGGCAACCACGGTGGTTCCGACAGTCAAAACCGAAGTTGCAGTTTTAGATCCGTCTTCGGAGGTAACTGTAATAGTGGTTGAGCCTAATTTCAGGCCGGTAACCAGTCCGCTGGAATTAATCCTGGCAACGGTCGTATCTGAAGATGACCAGCTAATTTTTTTATTAATTGCATTGGCCGGAAGAACTGTTGCTATCAGGTTTTTGCTCGTACCTAACCCGATTGAAGTAGTTGAGTCGATCACTACGCCCGAAACATAAATGACTGGTGTTACCCTTATGGTACTTTGGGCAGTTTTTGCTCCGTCCTGTGTGGTCACAATAATATTTGCAGTTCCCGTAGCAACGCCGGTAACCAACCCTGTGGGGCTGACTGTCGCAATGCTGTTGTCTGACGAGGTCCAGCTCACAGCATTATTAGATGGATATGCAGGTGTCAGTGTAGCTTTCAGCTGTTTGGTAAAGCCAACTATTACTGAATCCGCTGCAGGGGTTACCGCAACAGAAACAACCGGACCTCCCGAGGGTTCACCCACAAAGATTCCATTTCCGCCAATACCCAAATACACTCTGCCATGCAAGTCCGCCGTCATGTTGCTCACAATGCCGGGAACCGGATTCGCGATCGTCGTCCAGCTTGCGCCATTGTCATCAGAACGAAAAACTCCGTATGAGACCCCGTTGATAGGCGTACTCTCAGAACTGACATAAATCACCGGATTGGAAGCAGCTGTTGTATCAGCCTTCCCAACAGCAATCCATTTCACCTTTGTAATACCGGCAGGGTTCACTTTTGTGAAAGTCTTGCCCGTATCTGTCGAGTGATAAATTCCATCGCCTGAAAAAGAAATCCACAAATCACCCTCTAAGCCCGGCGTGGTTTCAATATTCATTTGTGCAACGTTACCTACGTTAGGCAGATTGGAAGCTGTAGTAGCTGCGAAACTAACCCCTCCATCTGTACTCACATAAATTTTGCCGGATGCGTAAATATAAAAGATGTTTCCGTTCACCTTATCTGCGGCAAGCGGATTCATCCCAGCCCAGATTTGATAGATGTCACCCGGTTTTAAAACTGCATTGGGCACCCCGGCCGCGGGTGTCCAGGTTGTTCCCAAATTTGAAGATTGATAAGTGAGGCCTCCCTGCGTAACCCATACCATTTTCCTGCTTGTAGCAGAAACCGCAATGCGCCCTCTGGCTCCGGGCAATGATGCGAACTTGGTGTAAGAAGTACCGCCATCGGTTGAATAGCCGCCAATTCCTGAACCGTTCCAACCGTCGCTTCCTACGCGTGCTATAAAATTAGGGTCAGAATATTGAATGGCTCCGCCGGAAGTATTACAACCGGTATTGGTAATAAAAAAGCTTGATATTCCTTTTGCGGGCGGCGTATCAAGCGTTTTGTGATCGAAACCTCCTACGTCACCGGTAGTTGAAACCAGAAAATTAGGACCTGAAGGGGGAGCTACCAAGGGTCCTGCCACCACAATTTCTTCCAATCCGTTGTTTCGCAGCTTCCATGTTACACGGCTTGCCCACACGTTAGTTGTCTGACCCACATCCAGCATATCCGAGAACCACACCTGTCCTTCATTAAAAGGATCCCATACAAAACCATTGACATCATGTCCGATGTTTCCATTCGAACCATTGCCACCGGAATGAGGTGCCTCCGTTACGTCACGTGTTGCCGGTCCCATGGGCGTCCAGCTACCGCTGTTGCCGCCATTTGTGCTTCTGTAAGCTATATCGTGATTCCACGTTCCTGATGTTGCAATGATGATTTCACTACTGTTCACAGGGTTTACACCAACGCTGCTATACTGTTTGCCGCTGGCGGGCGTGATATCAATCCAGCTGTTTCCATTCCATTTATTTACCGTAGTGCCTTCTTCTTTTATATTCCAGTCCCGAAGCGTCTGCGTTACATAAAAGGTACCATCATTACTGATGCTCCCGCGGCGCGGACGAACAGGGCTTCCTGGCATCAGCGCAAACGTAGCGCCGCCATCAGTACTGCGAAAAACACCATCGCGGCTTCCCAGAAAAATGTTTTTGGTAACACCGCCAACAACACCCCCGTTTTTGTCGAAGAATATAAATCGACCTGCTATATCATCAGGTAAGGAGGTATTGACTTTGGTCCATGAACCTACTGCGCCGGCGGCTGTACTCTTGTAGGTACCGTTTGCACGGGTGGTTACATACACAACATTGCTATTATTCGGATCCACAACCAGACGATCAGTATAAGTCTGGTCATTGTTTGGCAGCACTGTGATTGGCAACTGGCAGTCAGTCCAGGTAGCGCCCCTGTCTACAGATTTCAAAACTGTACCGGGAGAAGTTCCTCCACCAGGATTAGCGCCCTTCCCTGTCTGATGCGTCGCATACAGAATATTTCCGGTTGCATCATTTGGATCAAAAGCCAGGTCGCCGCATTTGGCAGCAGCTTCCCAGTTCCAGTAGGTCGTAGGGATTTTATCGAACCACATCAAATCTTCCCATTTCTGGGCGGCGTGATTCCAGCGGTAAGGTGTGCCTACATCGGTAGTGATAAAATAAAGGTTAGGAACTTTGGGGTGCGCCTTGATGCTGGTGACATTGCCACCGCCACCCATTTTCACTGAACGCCAGTTGTAGCCTTGTGCGACAGCGATGTGATGAAGGACGCCTGTGAGTGCAATACACAGGGCCATGATTCGGAATAGTCTTTTCATAAAATTGCTTTTCGTTAAGTAAATTTGACTCGTAGGTCAGACAAACGAAAAGCAAAATCCCTATACTTAAACTTGATATTTTACAAAAACAATTATTTTTAGCAGAGGATACACCTTCAATACTTACACGAGACGCGTTCGCCAAGGCAATCTAAATAAATTGATTTGTTGAATGAATGAGTTAATCTGACGTCTCAAGACTCTTTTTTTG
>DASYHR010000920.1:0-9060 GCA_035998385.1 Dyadobacter sp.
GCTATTTGGAAGAAAAATATCTTTTGACGAAAACGACTTTAAGTCGGTCGTTTCTGCTTGCTCGGCTGGCAACAGTCAGGCGCAACGTGTTTTGTATAAACAGTTTTTTGGCTATGCCAAAAGTATCTGCCTGCGCTACACATCTACAACCGAGGAAGCGGAAGAAGTTTTAAACGAAGGATTTCTGAAGGTCTTCAATCATATTGACCGGTACGACTCCAATCATCCATTTAAAGCATGGCTGCGGACCATTATGGTGAATACTGCCATAAGCTATTACCGCAAACACAAAAAATACAATGAGGATACGGTTTCTCTGGAAGATGCACCTTATCCACGTTTTGATGAAGATGTTGTGAGCCAGATCACCGCAAATGAAATCCTGGAATTGATACAGGAAATCAAACCGATTTATAAAAACGTGTTTCTTCTCTATGTCGTGGACGGTTATAACCACAGAGAAATTGCAGAAATGCTGGAGATCAATGAGGCCACGGTTCGTTCTCATTATGTTCGCGCCAGAGCTCGTCTGCAACATTTAATAAAAAAATATTACCCACATCTCTTCCCAAGTGATTGGGCTGTAAAGTCGTTCAAAGGAAATGAAAACTGATAAATTTGAAAAAACTATACGCCAAAAATTAGAGAGTATTTCACCAGACTTTCACGAGGATAACTGGGCTCAAATGCAGCAATACATGCATGTGCACAACCCTCCCGGTTTTTGGCAGCAATACGGTTCATGGCTTGGATATGCCGCGGCGGCTTCGGTGACCACTGTAATGGCATTCATGTACACGAATCAATTGTCTCAAACGAATGAATTGAAGCGGGATTTAACCGAACTCAGGAAAGAGGTGAGGTTGATGACGCCCGAGCCCGTTGCCACAAGAGCGGATACGGTATACATCGTGCAAAAAGAGATTGTACATGAACCTGTATTTGTTTATCCAAAAGAATACACCAGCCAAAGATTAGCAGATGTTTCCGGGCACAATACCCCTACCGGGCAACATCATTCCGAAGTAACGGGTAATAATACTCCCAAACGGGAAGCTGGCGCTACGCTGCAAAAGCCTGAAGCCGTACTTGCTCACAATCCGGATCATGAACATGAGGTGAATCAGGCTCAAGTAAACAAAGCTGAGTACCTACCGGGTACGGAGACACGAAGTCCATCCGGAGATACACAAAGTAATTTTGCAACTGGTTTGGCTAACAGTAATCCAGCCTCTGCATCAAAAACACTTGACGGAAGTTTCAGTAATCTTTCAGAATTGGTACCAGTTACACCTGAGAACGGAAATGCGCGTAGTTTGAAATATACGCTGGCAAACAGAATGTCGCCAAGGCAAACAAGGAAAGTATGGCTCGCTAGTGCAGCTCCTGTTACCAAATCGGCTGTCGTGGAAGATAAAAAAGTTGAGAAGACTGCGAAAGCTGATAACATCATTCCTCAGCTCAACATCAAAGCTCCTTACAGATTTGGTGCAGGGTTTCAGTTTGAAGGGAATAATCAGGTAAAAACAGTGGTGGGCGAAGTGCTTGTCGGAAAAAGATTCTCTATCGCTACAGGTCTTAGCTGGCTGAGGATCAAACCTATGCACTTCAAATCTGAAAAAATATTTAAGGAGAAAAACAAGGGTGATTTCAAGCAAATGCATCCGGGGGAAGTTCCTATGACATTTGCGGTAAAAAATATCAATGTAAGTCCGACTCTGCTGCAAATACCTTTAACAGTCGCTTTCAGAAACGATGTCACCAAGGATTTCAGCTATTTTGTAGGAGCCGGCACGAATGTAACCTTAAACGGAAAAGAAAAAATAACGTATGACTGCTTCCTCCCTATCACGGGAAAGGAATTCACTAATCAGACTTTGGAGCGAAAAATGAATATTCCCCTTTTCAACTCCATGAATGTAACAGCCGGTATCGAAAAAAGCTGGCATCCTATAGTCATACAGATCGAAGGTTACGTTTACAGCTATTTCAAGCCTTTGACACCGATGACTCAAAAAACGGGACCCGGTGTAAAAATGAAATTATTGTATCAGATTGGAAAAAAAATGTAAACACAGGGATCCTCTTAGCCGGGGATCTTTGTTGTTTTAGCTGAATCACCTATTTTTGGCTTTTTATTAATCCTTACAATACGCATTTGAAATTCGCTGCCATAGATATAGGATCAAACGGCGCCCGTATGCAAATATCCTCAGTACTGCAGGATGAGGGCACTTCCCGTTTGAAAAAAGTTGAATACGTTCGGTTTCCATTACGCCTGGGACACGATGTATTTACACAAGGTAAAATTTCTGCAATGAGTGAAGATCGCATGATGAAACTCATGCTGGCCTATCAACTATTGATGGAGCTTCACGAAGTGGAAGACTACATGGCATGTTCAACATCAGCCATGCGCGAAGCCGACAATGGATATGAGGTTCGCGAACATATCGAACAGCGCACGGGTATCCATATACAAATCATTGACGGACAACGCGAAGCAGAGCTTGTCAACAACGTAGTAGTGAAGTCGCTGAGTGACGGGCAATATCTGCACATCGACGTAGGTGGCGGTAGCACTGAACTGAATTTGTATCAGGACAGAAAAAAAATCGTTGCCAAATCCTTCAAACTTGGTTCTGTACGACTTTTGGAAGGTAAGGAGTCTAAAAACGTATGGCCGAAAGTTCAGGAGTGGATTACTGCCCATGTCGATTTTTCACAGCCGATTCAGGCAGTAGGAACCGGCGGTAATATCAATAAGCTGTTTGACCTTTCTTCCAAATTAAGCGACAGGTCTACCAGCCTTTCAGAAATTATCAGGATGCGTGATTACATCGCTCAGTTCTCTCTTGATGACCGTATCAATAAGTTACAATTGAACCCTGACCGCGCTGACGTAATCGTACCAGCGGGAGATATTTACACGTCGGCCATGAAATGGGCTGGGGCGGAAATCATTCATGTCCCGGATGTGGGCCTCAAGGATGGGATGCTTCAGTTACTTTACGAAAGATCCCTTCGCAAGAAAAAGGGTTGAGAATTACTTCTCAACCCTTTTTTCCTAGCTGTATATTTCAAATCTTACCAAACCTGTTCCAGGTCTTTGCTGGTATACTTATGATTTCTTTCAACGAATACCGATTTCGCACTTTCTCTTTTAAGAGCCAATGGATTCTTTTTCCCTAGCCTGGATAGAAGTGCTACAGGGAAAAGGATCACGAAAAATACTACTGAAAGAAGGATTCGTCCGTTGATCGCGCCGAGGATTTCTGCCAGCTTGTACCAGCCTTTTACAATCAGATCGCCCGCCACAGGAATGGCGATACTAATAACGCCCACAATTCCGGCTGCTATCAAAAAGTACTCCGACTTAAAAATAAAGTATAATACTACAAGCCCGGTAACGATCACCAGTTGGGCTTTAATTTTATCCGCTTCGTTCATTAAATGATTTTTTGATATACATCCGGTTATTTTATTTAACCGGATGTATTTTAATTTGAAACTAGATTTACTTTCGGCTCTATTGCTATACCTAGAATAGTGTGTAAATGAACGGAGCGACAGCCGAACCACCACCAATTACAATAAGCACACCGATCAATAGCAACACAAGAATAACCGGTGCCAGCCACCACTTCTTGCGCTCTTTCATGAAAGCAAATAAATCTGTTAAAAAGTCCATAATTTCCTGATTTTAAATATAATGTTATACCTGATTATCTAATTAAATCTCTTTATTTCACCGCTCCGGTGCTTTTCATCGCAGTCATGAGCTTTTCGGCTATTACTGCGTTCAATGTAGCGCTACCATGACCATCATTTTTACCAACCACACGATCTTTTTCCGGTATCTTTAAAATATCCTCATTCAAAGTAATAACCGTCACACCATGAGCACGAAGATAATCTTCAACAGGCTTGGTGTAGCCTGCGCTTTTATCCATTTGAAAAAGAAAAGGGATAAAAACCGCATACATTTTAGCGGATGTTGAATCTCTGTATTGAAGCATTTTCGACAAATCACGAAGGTGCGCGTTCAAAACTGTCGTGTCTGTATACGCCGTCTGAACAAACTTCTCGAATGTCCCGAAACTCGTATGAGGCAACTGCCAGTATATGAAATTGGGAAGATAAAATCTCTTCACCACATTCGCAGCATAGCCCGAAAGGTCTGCATAAGGTTCAGAACCCGTTAAAGTCAAGCCTTTTTCTCTTCCTACCTTTTCTACATCATTCGGGAAATACTGTAGTACGATCACATCAGGCTTCACGGGAAATTCTTCCAGCCTGCGTGCTTCGTCCCGTGTATCTGCCCCGGATACGCCCAGGTTGTATACGCTGTATTTTTCTTTACCTAACTCCTTTGCAACGATATCAGAATATCTCTCTTCCACAGTTTTCAAACCGTGACCAGCAGAAAAGGAATCACCTACAAAAAGGATATTTTTCTTGCCCGGCTCATTCACCACTTCGCGGTCATGGTATCCAAGTGCGTTCACAGGATGCCAGTACTTCTCCCACCATATCTGCGATGCTTTTGATAGTACGCCCTCATGGCTCTGAGGAATATACATAAATACGATTTCCAGGAAAATCAGGGTAACCAGTAACGGTACACTGATCGTAACCACATTCGCAATAATCCCTTTTGCTTTGCTTTTCACAACTCCATAATAGAATATCCGGAGTGTTTCAATGATAAACAAAAACCAGAATGCCAGTTTTGCCAGTCTTACGTAAAAGCTATCGCTCTGGGGAAAACCGGGGTAATCGAAACGTATCTGAAATTTATCAGGATAAAATAAAAAGACAAATAAGATTGCAAGGAACAGTAGACGAAAAATACTGCTGACAATTTTAGAACCCATTGTATAGTTTAGTGTGTTGCAAAAAACAAGTTTATAATCATCCTAGTCGAGAACAAACTCTTCTTTCCAGTTATCTTTCTCCATCCACTCAGGTTGCTTCTTCTTATCGAAGATGAAATTACCCACAACCAGATAATCCATTTCCGTACGCATGAAGCAGCGGTAAGCGTCGTTTGGTGTGCTCACGATAGGCTCGCCTCTTACATTAAAACTCGTGTTTACGACCACCGAATAACCCGTCAATTCTTTGAAGCTGTTGATCAGTTCCCAGTATTTGGGATTTGTTTCCTTATGAACTGTCTGAATCCTGGCGCTGTAATCGATGTGCGTGATAGATGGCAGATCTGAGCGGGAATAGTACAATTTATTACGCAAATCCATGGAATCGTAATTTTCCGGCAAAGGCTTACGCCGGGCAGGAGCAACAGGATGCACCAATAACATATAGGGTGAGATACCGTCATAATCAAAATAATCGGCAACATCTTCCGCTAAGACAGATGGCGCAAAGGGTCTGAACGACTCGCGGTATTTAATTTTCAGGTTGAGCTTTTTCTGCATTTCCTCATTTCTCGGATCACCCAAAATACTTCTTCCACCCAATGCTCTTGGACCGAACTCCATTCTTCCCTGAATCCAGCCAACCACGTTTCCTTCCGACAAAAGCTTCGCAGCTTCTACCGACAATTCTTTGAAATTGTCATACTGAGTATATACCGCTTTGTACTTTTTCGCAGTAAGTTCTACATCGAGGTCAGAAAATGTGGGCCCCAGGTAAGAACCTCTCATTGCATCGCCTTTCCAGGTAATATTCCTTTCCTTGCCGAAGTAGATATGGTATGCTGCAAGTGCGGCACCTAAAGCACCTCCTGCATCTCCTGCAGCAGGTTGTATAAATATGTCTTTGAAAATATTTGCTTTCTGAAGTTTCCCGTTAGAAACGCAGTTCAGCGCAACACCACCAGCCATACACAAGTAATCGGCACCTGTAAGGCGTTTGGCTTCTTTTGCCATTCTCACTACCGCTTCCTCCGTAATATTCTGTATCGCCAATCCAAGGTCGCAATGAATACCTTCCAAAGGATCTTCAGGCCTTCTGGTTTTGAATCCGAATAATGCTTCCCATTTATCCTCATTCACCATTTTCAGCCCTGTAGCGTAATCAAAATATTCCTGATTCAACCACACAGATCCGTCCTCTTTCAGTTCTATCAAATGCTGAAGAATAATATCTTCATACTTTTTAATGTCAGGCGAAGATGGGTTACCGTAAGGTGCAAGTCCCATCAACTTATACTCTCCTGAATTTACCCTGAAACCAAGAAAATAAGTAAACGCCGAATAAAGTAAACCCAACGAGTGCGGGAATCTCAACTCTTTGAGGATGGAAAGATCTTTACCTTCTCCCAAACAAATAGATGCAGTAGCCCATTCTCCCACACCATCGATGGTCAGAATGGCCGACTTCTCATATGGAGACGGGTAATAAGCACTTGCCGCATGTGACAAATGGTGCTCGGGGAAGAGCATCTTTACTTTCTTCTTTTTATCGTAACCCAGCTTTTCAAGCTCCTCGTTGATGAGCCGCTTAAGGAACATCTTCTCCTTGATCCATACCGGCATTGCTGTGAGGAATGACCTGATACCTTTTGGTGCAAAAGCGTAGTAGGTTTCCAAAAGCCGTTCGAACTTCAATAAGGGTTTATCATAGAAAACGATGGCATCCAGCTCATTTATATCCAGACCACTGTACTCCAGGCAAAACTTGATCGCTTCAGAAGGAAATCCGGGATCGTGCTTTTTTCTTGTAAAGCGCTCTTCCTGAGCAGCTGCAACAATTTCACCATTATCTATTATTGCTGCCGCCGAATCGTGGTAAAAGGCGGATATACCTAAAATTTTCATTTATTAAGCTCGTGTATAAAAATGGGCAATCGGACACTTGTCAGAAAGATTATCAGGCATCAACCTATCACCAATTCATAGAAAAATACAAAAATATACGTGTGGATAGTCGTGCAAATATCCTAACAATTTCGCAAGTTAAGTACCTTTCCCACATTTTTAACAAAAAATTATCATGCGGCTCATAGTGAAATCGATAGTTAGAATGCTACAGATAATTATTCTATAGATAAAAACGCGCTATAGAATTTACTGTATAAACCTGTTACGGATCGGCCAATCCAAATTGTTTTAGGTTATAGAATCATATACTTTTGCGCACCTCAACGACGGTCCGAATTCCCTATGGATTGTTGCATTACCCTTCAATAATTGATATGGCTGGTTTTTCTAAACAGAAGTTTATTGGTTTTTCGCTGATTGTGTTCTTCGTAACATTATTCAGTTCTGTATCTGTGTATGTTTTTGAATATGTTTATGGGAACGCGGACGGAATCTGGCGGGATCGCGATATCGTACAAAGCACATACAAACTTCTGATCATTGAAGCCGGCATAATCCTGGCAATCCTGGGGTTGTTTTTCAGTAATAAAACGGTCAGCTTCACGGTCTTCACCATCCTTTTTTCAATTTTCCTGATTTTTTGTCTTGAAAAAGCGAGCCTTGCCATTGTGAATATGCAGGCGAAACCTGCCGGTGCTCCCAATCCAAATGTCGTTCAGCGCCAGGATCATGAACTTTCTGTTGAGCAGGATTCTATACTGGGTGTGAAAGCCAAACGTAATGGCAGCTTTGTGTGGGTACCCCGTAGTCAGGCCAAAACCTATGACTCTGTCAGAATCAGTATTGATAGTTTGTCAAGAAGAATTACACCGGGTTTATCGGATACAACTTATAATCAATATGCCCTGTTTCTGGGCTGCTCCTATACCTACGGAGATGGGGTGTCCGACAATGAAACTTTCCCCTATTACTTCCAGAGCAGCGCAAAGGGTTTCAAAGCATATAACCTGGGTTACCTTGCCTATTCTCCGTTGCACGCGCTGGCCCGGCTCCAACATGAAGCGCCGGAAAAAAATATTAAAGAAAAAAATGGTTTTGCTGTTTTCACCTATATTAATGACCACATTGACAGAGTGATTCCGGCGACGCGCTGGATTGAACTGACAAAAGGCAAATTCCCCTATCTCAATAAACAAAACATGCAGACCGAAGGCTTGTATTGCGAAAAGGAACGCCTTTACTCTGATATTGTTCTGGAGGGACAGACAAGCGGTATCAAGCAACTTTTTAAATTGGGATATCCAAAACATCACGCTCTGAAACACTATGAATTGGTGATCAGCATCCTGAAGAAAACGGAAGAAGAATATGTAAAACGTTTTAAAAACGACAATTTCTACGTGATGATTTTCCCGGGGAACCCCATGCCTGCCGAGATGAAAAAGCTGCTTATCGACAGCAAAATCAAATTCTTTGACTATTCAGGTTTGACAAAAATCTCCGATAAAATGCTTCCGTTTGATGACGCACATCCGTCCCCTGCCTTGTATGAAATGGTGGGCAAGAAATTGCAGACAGATATTCAGGCACTCCGCTAGTGTAATTTATCTTTTCAATCAGAGATAAAACTCAAAATAAAAGTCAGTGACGGCCGGGCAGCCGCACTGACTTTTATTTTCTAAACTTCAGTGAGAATACGAGTAGGTTTGTGACTTTCGTCTAAAGCAACAAACGTAAAAATCCCTGTCACCGCTTTCTCCCTGCCTTCGTGGTACATATGTTCTACGAATATATCGACACGTACTTTCATACTGGTATTACCCACATGTTCTACACGACCCACAAGCTCAATGATCGTTCCTGCGGGGATTGGGTGCGTAAAATCGATACGATCGGATGATACAGTAACACAGCGTAACCGGGAAAAACGGGTGGCTGTTATAAAGGCGATTTCGTCCATCATGGATAAGGCCGTTCCACCAAACAGGGTATCGTAATGATTGGTATTATTAGGGAATACAGTTTTGAAAACTCTTGTCTCCGATTTGTTGATTCTTTCTTCTAATGTCAAAACTAATAAATGTTTAAATGCATGTGAAGCAGCAAAAGTGTTGTGTCACTTACGTCAGCGACTAGCACAGACAGGCATTTTTGTGCGCTTAATTTGCAGGCTCAAGGGTGCAAGTTAATCGAATACAATCAGACTACGCTGTTTGCTTAGTAGTATTTGATGTCAGGTAAAAGTGTTGCACCCGGGAACGATTCACTTTCTGCT
>DASYHR010001088.1:0-9063 GCA_035998385.1 Dyadobacter sp.
CTGGTTGACCGGGAAAAGATTTGGAGGGTATTTAGTAATCTGTTGAGTAATGCAATTAAATTTTCTCCAAATGGGGGGAGGATTTCTGTATGTCTTGAGAATAAAGCAGATAAGGTGTTATTGTCTGTTCATGATGAAGGGATTGGTATCCCTGAAAATTTGAAAGATCAGATTTTTCAACCATTCAACAGTGCCAAAAGATCAGGTACAGGTGGGGAGCAGTCGTTCGGTATCGGACTTTCAATATGCAAGCAGATTGTAGAAGCCCACGGCGGCCGGATCTGGTACGAATCAGAAATGGGTTTGGGGACCACATTTTTTGTAGAGCTGTCGGTTTAGAGAGTCGTGCTGATAGGGAGGCGATGTTAAAAGCAAAAAGGCCCCGATTTGTTGTCGGAGCCTTTCGTACCCAGAGCCGGAGTCGAACCGGCACGAGTGTAACCTCATTGGTGTTTGAGACCAACGCGTCTACCAATTCCGCCATCTGGGCATTGATTTTGTCTTGTTGGGAGTGCAAAAGTAGAGATAAAAATAGATTTTGCAAATGCTTTTAGCAAAAAAGAAAAATATTTTTATTCCGGTCGTTTGTCTGCTTCCGCTATTCGTATCGCAGTGCTTCTATCGGATCGAGTCGCGATGCCTTAATCGCCGGATAAATCCCAGAAAGTACACCCACTGCAACGCACACTCCGATGCCCATGGCCATCCATACCCATGGCACTACAAATGTCGCCTCGGCACTGATTGAGTTGGAGATCACATTCCCTATAATGATGCCCAGGAATAAGCCTCCTATACCACCAAGGATACAGACGACAATTGCTTCAATAAGGAACTGAAACCTGATTACTTTGGGTGTGGCTCCCAGTGATTTTCGGATTCCGATTTCGCGGGTTCTTTCTGTAACCGACACCAGCATGATGTTCATCAGGGCAATGGAGGCACCTAGTAACGTAATAATACCAATCCCGAATCCTCCTATCCGAAGATAACCGGTAATACTTTCAAATTCCTTGGCCATGGCATCTGCCCGCTCCAGTGCGAACGAATCCTCTGAGCCCAGCTGGTCTGCACGTATACGGCGCATCAGTCCACGGGCCTCTTCAATCACAGATTCTCCATCCGCTATATCCGGAGCCGACGCGGTGATGCCGTAGGTGAGGGACCGATTGGCTGCGAGTCCGCGGCCGTTGTCGAGCGGAATAATAATAATCCTGTCTGAGTCAGTTCCTCCGCCCATGGATCCTTTTTTAGCCAATACACCTATCACCTTATAGCGTGCACCCATGAAGGTTATTTCCTTGTTAATCGGATCGATATTCCCAAAGAGGTTTCTGGCGACTTCCTGTCCTAAGACAGCCGCATTTACCGAGTTTTCAAGATCATTCTTATTCAAATTCCTGCCCTGGTCAATCTTATAACCTTTGATTCCAAGGAACGAATCGTCTGCCCCGAAGATGTTGATATTTGGGTTGGTTTTTTTGCTCAGGTAATTTACCTGCACGGCGTCGCCGATATTGGCAGAGAGTGAAACGGTTCCTTTAAATTCATCTCTGAACCTGGAAGCAAATTCTGTTGCCTGGTGATAATTGATCAGCGGATACTGTTTTCCCCGCCGGCCGCCTCTGCGGGCACCTTCGTCATATCTGTTCTCTACCGTAAATGTATTGGCCCCAAGATCCGCAAAACTGCTGTTTACGGAATTTTGAATACCTTCAATAGCTGTTAGTATTCCTACCAGGGATGTGATTCCGATAGCAATGATCAGTGCTGTGAGTACTGTTCTGAGTAAGTTGGATTGGATGGACCGAAGGCCTTCATCTACATTTTCTCTTATATTCATGAATCGTCGGTTTACACATCGGACAGGTATCTCACAATGGATTTGGCTTTATGATCTCACCTGTGCACCATATTCTGTAATATTACGTTAGTTCTCTAACAATCGTAATAAACTGGTTTGATATATTGGTCTGGCTGCAATATTTGCTTATTTTCAGTCCCGGGTTGTTCCTGAAATTTCGAACCAATTCTATTTTGTAAAGCTGCAAATGATACCTGAAAGAATCAAACCAGTGAAACGCCTCTTTATTCCGCTTATCATTTTTTTGATGATCTCATCATCTGGTTGGGCCAATAAACTCCTGATCCCGATGGACGAGTCTCAAAAAAACCACCTGAAAGCCTACGGAATTTCCTTCTGGATTCTGAAAGAATTTGAAATGGAAATGGACTGGCTGCTCAACTACCGCGGAGGAAGTTTTTTGGTGCCATATAACCAACGGTTCGCTTCTGAAATGACGGTGCGCGGCGTGAGTTATGAAGTGATCTCGGATGGACAGGCCTCTCAGATATTAGCTGAAATAAGTGCACCTGATGCCAATATGGATGCCGTGAAGTTACAAAAGGCGCCTAAGATCGCTGTGTATTCTCCCAAATCAAAATTGCCGTGGGACGATGCCGTGACGCTGGTATTGACGTATGCTGAAATTCCCTATGACGTCGTATATGACGATGAAGTGCTGAGTCTGAAACTGCCGGAATACGACTGGCTACACCTTCACCATGAAGATTTTACGGGTCAGTTTGGTAAGTTTTTTCAGTATAAGGATTTTCCTTGGTATCGCGAGCAAAAGCGCGAGGCGGAGGGAACAGCTGAAAAATACCAGTTCGCCAATGTACCTCAGATGAAATTGGCAGTAGCTAAAAAGATTGCTGAGTTTGTATCCGGTGGAGGATACATGTTCGCCATGTGTAATGCTACTGATACCTTTGATATTGCACTGGCTGCCGATGGTGTTGATATTGTGGAGTCGATGTACGATGGAACGCCGGCTGATCCTGCTGCCAGCAGTAAACTGAATTTTGCCAATACCTTCGCATTTCACAATTTCAAAACGATACCGTATCCTTATGAAATTGAATTCTCTGATATAGACAATCAGCCTGATGAGCGCGGATTGGTGGAAGGGAACGACTTCTTTTCACTATTTCAGTTCTCGGCCAAATGGGATCCGGTTCCGAGCATGCTAACGCAAAACCATCAGACTACAATCAAAGGTTTTCTGGGACAAACGACTGCATTCAAAAACAGGGTGGTAAAGCCGGAAGTGATCATACTCGCTGAAAGCAAGTCGGCCAATGAGGCACGTTATATTCACAGTACGCACGGGAAAGGATTTTTTACTTTTTATGGAGGTCATGACCCGGAAGACTACCAGCACCGTGTGGGTGAAGAACCTACTGATCTGAATTTACATCCGACATCTGCCGGGTATAGGTTGATTTTGAATAATATTCTTTTTCCTGCAGCCAAGAAGAAAAAGCTTAAGACCTAGTCCATGTAGCTCCTTAGACGTAATGCCCGGCTCCAACCGGGCATTTTTTGTTTCTGTTCGGTAGATTCGCACGGCCTGTGCGGATTCGCACTGGTTTATGAGTTCTTATATTTTGGAATCGTTTGATTATTAGTCGATTACGAATTGGCACGGACTTGTACCTGATAAAAGCAGTTAGCCATGAAAAAAATGCTTTTAATCAACAGACGATGGACCGTGAAGTACCACAGCAAGTAATCACAAAACAGAAAAACCGGAGATGGGCTATTGTTCTCATCAGTATTGTGGTGATTGGCGCAGGGATATTCTTTCTCCGGAAATCACTGGGGAGTACCATGAGTGCTTCTAAAATTCGTTCGGCAAAGGTCGAAAAGGGCGATGTAGAAAATACATTGAATGCATCGGGTGAGGTGATTCCCGCCTACGAGCAGATCATTACAAGCCCTATTCGAGCCAGCATCAAAAGCGTGTTGCTTTCTCCCGGTACTCAGGTTGTGCCCGGTCAGCCTATCGTTGAGCTGGATAAATCACTTACCCGGATTGAATTTGAAAAATACCAGGATCAACTGGAATTGAAAAAGAACGGGATTGATCAGCTGCGGATGAAACTGGATAAAAACCTGTATGACGCCGAGATTACTGACAAAATCAAACTTTTAAATATCAACAAGCTAAGTGCTGATCTTGAAGATGCACGTCGCCTGGAGCGGGTAGGAGGAGGAACAAAAGAAGATATCACCCGTGCCGAAAATGCTCTGAAAATTGCAGGGCTCGAAAAACAGCAACTCGAAAACGACCTCTCCTACAACCGGAAATCAATGGGAGCAAGTCTGAGAGAGACCGAATTGGGTGCACAGATCGAGGGTAAAAACCTTAAAGAATTACAACACAAACTCAAAATGGCAGACATTGTCGCCGACCGGAAGGGAGTGCTTACCTGGGTAAATGAAAACATAGGCTCTTCGGTCAGTGAAGGCGAAATGTTAGCCAAAGTTGCAGATTTGGGAAGTTTCAGAATTGAAGGTTCGTGTTCGGATGTATATGCTGAACAAGTGAAAGCCGGGCTGGAAGTTATTGTGAGAGTGAATTCCACAGCGCTGAGAGGCATCATTACACAGGTAAAACCTTCTGTCAAAGATGGCGCAATTGGTTTTGTAGTTCAGCTTGAAAATGCTAAAAACGAGTTGCTTCGACCTAACATGAAGGTGGAGGTGTATGTCGTCACGAGTAAAAGTGCTAACACTTTACGCGTAGCGAATGGGCCTGCATTTAACGGAAAACAGCACCAGCATGTATTTGTAATCGAAAATGGTATTGCGAGACGTAGAGACGTAGAAATCGGTTTGTCAAATTTTGATTTTGTTGAGATAAAAGGCGGCTTGCAGGCAGGAGAGAAAGTTATTTTGACTGACATGAGTCAGTATCAGCATTTGGATCAGATTACAATCGAGAACTAACTGCGATGAAAAAACTATCCCTACTCCTGATCATTGTGTTGCTCTGCGGAAAAGTGGTTGCCCAGGGACCACGTTATTCTTTAAATGAAGTGGTACAACTTGCAAGACTACAGTCCATTTCATCCAAGCAGGCAGAAACTTTGCGAAAAACGAACTACTGGCAGTACAGATCTTTCATAGCTGATTTTAAGCCACAATTGAGTTTGGCCGGAACCTTGCCTGGCTTCACACGATCGTATATACAGGTGGTGCAACCGGACGGAACTATCTCATTCAGAAATGTCAGTCTGAACAATTCACTGGTTAACCTGGGTTTCAGCCAAAATATAGCACTCACCGGCGGGACGATTTTTATCCAAAAGGAGATGCAGCGGTTTGATGACTTTGAAAGGAAAACCACAAGCTACAATGGGGTGCCTGTGGAGATCGGCATCAATCAGCCGCTGTTCCGATTTAATGAAATGAAATGGATCAGGCGTATAGAACCACTGAAGTTTCAACAGGGCAATCAGCAATTTATTTCTTCTCTTGAAAAAGTATCTCTGGATGCTTCGGGTTATTATTTTGAGTTACTCATCGCTCAGGTTAATCTTGATATTGCAGAAAAAAACCGTAGCAACAACGACACGCTGTTCAAAATTGCAGAACATAAACTGAAAATGGGCAAGATATCCCGGAACGATCTGTTGCAGTTGCAGATGGGGTTGCTCACCGCTCAGAAGGATCTGGCTTCTGCGCACCAGTCGGCAGCGGTGGCGTCCATGCAATTGAAAATGTTCCTGGGCTCGCGTGATGAAAAAATGCCCGATCTGGATATACCAATGGAAACGCCGCAATTTAGTATTGATACAAAAATTGCTTTGGAAGAAGCTTTTGCCAACAGGTCGGATGCGATCGGGTTTAAAAGAAGATTGCTTGAAGCAGAAATGGAAACTCAACGTGCAAAAAAAGAAAACGGGCTGAACGCTTCACTGCAGGCTACTTTCGGACTTAGCAATCAAGGGAGTCGGCCAGGTGATGTGTATGTGCGTCCGCAAGACAGGGAATCTGTTTCTTTGCAGTTTACGCTGCCTATCATGACCTGGGGACGCAATAAAGCGCGAACAGAAATTGCCCGCGCTAATCAGGAATTCGCGCAACAATCCGTAGAACAGGATAAACTCACTTTTGAGCAGGAAATATTTACGCAGGTTACGTTGTTGCAAATGTTGCAGAAGCAGGCAAAACTGACACTGTTAGCAGATAATCTGGCAGCAAACCGCTATCAAATTGCTCAAGAAAGATTCATACTAAGCGATTTGAGTGTGACGGATCTTGGTATTGCGATGCAGGAAAAGGACAGGGCCAGGCGGGATTACATCGTAGCGCTCCGGGATTACTGGCAGTCGTACTACAGTCTGAGGCTGCTCACATTATATGATTTTGAAAAAAACGAGAAGATAAAATAGCATAGGGTTAAGGGCATAGGGTTAGGTTTACCCCATACCCTTTGCCCAAACCCCAAAAACCAAGCCATGATAAAATTACAAAACGTCGAAAAAGTGTACCGCACCAGTTCAATTGAGACCTTGGCATTGAACAACATCAATCTGGATGTGAAGCAGGGAGAATTTGTATCCATTATGGGGCCGTCCGGATGTGGCAAAAGTACGTTGCTGAACATCATGGGACTTCTGGATGAACCATCAAAAGGCAGTATCGAAATTGGTGGAGTGCAGGTGACGAATTACCTGGACAAAGAGTTGGCGCGGCTGCGAAACCAGAAGCTCGGTTTTATTTTTCAAAGCTTTCATTTGATCAATGATTTGTCGGTACTAGACAACGTTGAAATTCCACTGTTGTACAGGGCTAGTTCGGCGAAGGAACGCCGCGAACTCGCACGGGAAGCATTGGAAGAAGTTGGGCTTAGTAACAGAATGAAGCACTTTCCAAAGCAGCTGTCAGGCGGACAGAAACAACGTGTGGCAATCGCCCGGGCGATCGTGGGAAAGCCGGACATCATTCTGGCAGATGAGCCTACAGGAAATCTGGATAGTGCGATGGGCAATGAGATCCTGACTATACTCCAAAACCTGAATGAAGAGGGCGCCACCATTGTGATGGTAACCCACGACGACGCAATGGCAAAAAGAACACACCGGCTCATCCGTCTGTTTGACGGAGCGCAGGTTCTTTAGGGCTGAGGGCAGGGAGGATTGGGCAGATGGTAGCGTGTTATTAGCGACAAAAGCAATCTATTGAGACCACATCCCTTTTGACTGGTCTAATAACATGAGAATTTTCTCAAATCAAAATCCTGGTTCCATGTCCATAGCCCGTAAGTTCCGCTTTGAAGATTTAGAAATCTGGAAGCTCAGTGTAGAAGTTGGCGATCAGTTATTCGATATAGCAGATACCCTGGAGACATTAAAACTGTTTCGTTTTGCAGAACAATTGAGAGGGGCAGGGTTAAGTATATCAAATAATATTGCAGAAGGATCAGGATCTACATCTAATAAGGAATTTATCCAGTTCCTGAATTATGCCCGCAGATCAGTGTATGAATGCGCCAACATAGTCATCATTTTACATCGTAGACGACATATTTCCGAAGAATTGAAAACGATTATTTTTAACAAACCAGACGAGGTGAGCAGGAAGATTGTGAATTTTAGTAAGGCACTTTGCCCAAGACCATCCACCATCTGACGCCCCTTGCCCTTAATCCCCTTGCCCAAATGTTTAGCAACTATATAAAAATCGCCTGGAAGGTATTGCTGAGGCATCCTTTCTATACTTTCATCACCTTATTTGGAATCAGTTTGACGCTGACCGTTTTGATGGTGCTGACCTCTTTTATTGATCATCTTTTTGGGTCACACTATCCCGAGAACAACCGGTACCGAACGCTGTATATTGCTACAATACTGCAAACCGATTCGGCCAATACATCTATGAGTACAGGTCCGGCTAGTTTCAGGTTTTTAGAAAAGTATGCGAAATCGCTCAAAACGCCGGAAGCTGTAGGCATTGTTTCCAATTTTAGCTTTTCAAATACCTATGTCAATGGAAAACGGATCAAACTAAATACAAAATACACAGATGTGGATTTTTGGAACGTTGCTGGTTTTGAGTTTCTGGAAGGTAAACCCTACAATGAACAAAATATAAATAGTGGTGACCATGTGGTGGTGATTACGGATGATCTTCGCGATCAGTATTTTGAACCGGGAGAAAAAGCCGTTGGTAAGTTTGTAGACATAGAAAATATCAGTTATCGGGTGATCGGGGTTGTCAAGGGTAGCCCGCCCACAAGATTGTACACCTATGGAGATGTATACTTTCCCTACACAGCACCCAAAAGTAATTATGAGAACAAGGGAATCAGAGGGAGTTATATTGCCATGGTGTTGGCCAAAACAACACAGGATGTTCCAGCAATACAGGCGGAATTTGACAATACGATAGCACGTTTACCAAAGGATGAGATTGAAGACGGACGTAATTTTACAGTACTGACTGTCAGGGCAAGACAATACTTCGATCATTTTTTAGACACGTTTGCCAGAGACGATTCCCAAAAGGTGTTCTTTTACTCTATAGCTGCACTTATTTTGGTCATGATCATGGGCTTGCCTGCCATTAATCTGGTGAACGTGAATGTGAGCCGGATACTCGAACGAGCGTCGGAAATTGGGGTGAGGAAAGCATTTGGTGCACCCGTCAAAGCGCTACTTTGGCAGTTTATCATCGAGAACATTTTCATCACATTTATCGGCGGATTGTTTGCTCTGGTATTGTCGTTCGTAATCATTTCGATGATTAATTCGAGTGGCTGGATCGCTTATGCAGATTTGACGATCAACTTCCCCGTATTCCTGACCAGCATTTTTATCTGTTTGATTTTTGGTTTTTTATCAGGAGTATTGCCCGCATTCCGTATGTCTAAATTAAAAATTGTCGATGCGCTCAAGTCGTAATCTCCTCATTCACCTATTCCATCCTTATTGATATGTTACGTCATTTATTTAAATTAATCTGGAATAAAAAAGGCTCCCATTCGCTGCTCATTGTCGAAATTTGGGCCTCCTTCATGGTTCTTTTCGGAGTGCTTTCGCTCATTGTTTACAATGTGAACAATTATGTGCAGCCGATAGGTTTCGAATATGAGCGCGTCTGGAACCTGCAGTTAAGCAATAACCAGGACACGGTGGGGGTCGCTGATAAGATGCAGCGTATTGTACAGCAGATCAAATCAGATAAAGAGGTTGAATCGCTTTCACGCATGA
>DASYHR010000721.1:0-2502 GCA_035998385.1 Dyadobacter sp.
TTCAGCTTTGAGGCTTTTAATCAGTGAGTGCATCGGTTTGACTGTTTCCATGGTCCTGCACATAATAATGCCGCCTTCTATGGAAGCTATCACCTTAAAAGCAAATACCGGGGCATCCAGATTAGTAGAAAATTCTTTGTCCCTGATTCCGGCTGCGAGTACATCAACAAGTTCCTGCTGTCCGGTACGAAACACGTCTGCTATTTTCCCTTTAATCAGCGGATAGTTGTCATCTGCATCTACAGCAGTGTTAAAAATGGGGCAACCTCCAGAAATGAAACTGTTTATTGGATCTTTGTGGAAATCCATAAAAGCAAAAATCTTCGCCTTTGCTGTTTTCTTCTCAGCCACCGTCAGATGAATTCTGCCTGTGATTTTCTTGAGCAGCAAATCGATAACCTGTCCGGAAAGATCTTCCTTATTCTCAAAGTGACCGTAAAGACACCCTTTTGTGAGCCTGGTTGCAGCCAGGACATCATCTATGCTCACACCAGAAATTCCCTTTTCATTGTAAAGTGGTGCGGCAGTTTCCAGGATGAATTGTTTGGTTCTTTCAGCTTTCGTCAGCATGGTTATATCAAAATAAATTCGGTCTGCAAATATACTAAAAAGTATATTTTATTTCAAAATGTGAATTTGAAAAATTTTGATGACAGATAGGTTTCAATGATGATGATGGGACAAGCTGCTCGCCCACCATTTTATTTCTGTGGCCCTAAGCGTTGAGACAAATGGGGAATCAGAACTCTCACTGCTGACAAGTCTATATCGTGTTTTTATTCTCCGTACGCGGCATGCTCGTTAATTCATAATTTTTTAACATAACTTCACTAGTAACAAAATGCGAATTGCAAGTACTTTGTGAAGTGAAAGTCCACTATTCAATTCAAACACATCACCTATGAGAATTTCTACTAAATTTTTGCCCGGGCCGAATGGCTGGGTACACCGGCTGTTATGCATGGTATTCGTCATCTTGGCAAGTGCAGGTTATGGCATTGCCAACCCACGCTGGGTTGCTTCAAAAATTACTTTAAACGCCGTCTTGCCAACAATTGACAAGACTGTAAAAGGGACAATAAAAGATGAAACCGGCAGTGTACTTGCCGGTGTAAGTGTTGTCGAGAAAGGAACAACGAATGGAACGATCACCAATCAGGATGGAACGTTTAGTCTAAGCGTTCGGAACGAGGGTGCAGTGCTCTCTTTTTCTTTTATTGGGTTTGCCTCTCAGGAAATTGCGGTTGGTAATCAGAGTGCATTCGAACTTGTGATGGCTCAGGATACCAAATTGCTGGACGAGGCCATTATCCAGGGGCCGCTCGGCATGAAGCTTCAGGAAAAAGCACTCGGTTACGCTGTTCAAAAGATAGGTGGCGATGCCATCCAAACTGTAAAGGGTGTCAATCTGGCAACATCATTGACTGGAAAAGTAGCAGGTCTTTGGGTTAAAAATAGTACTGAATTTAATGAAGCGCCTGCGCTTGATCTTCGCGGAGAAACACCGTTGCTGGTAATTGACGGAATTCCATATGTGAATATTTCTCTCAAGAACCTGAATCAGGATGATATAGAAAGTATTGACGTATTGAAAGGCCCTACAGCCGCAGCTTTGTACGGATCAAGAGGTGGTAGCGGAGCGGTGATTGTAACCACGAAGCGTGGTGCCGCGGGCAAAGGGCTATCTGTTTCCGTAAACAGCAATAACATGTTCAATGCCGGCTTTTTGATGTTGCCGGAAGCCCAAAGCTCCTACAGTGCAGGTTTAGGAAGTGCATACAGTCCAACGGATTACATCTGGGGCGCGAAGCTGGATAACGGCACCATGGCCAGCCAGTGGAACCCGATATCCAAGCAAATGGAAATGGCAGAATTGCGTTCGATCGGAAAGGATAATTTCCGTGATTTTCTTGTACCGGGTTTGATTTCAAACAACAACGTCAGCATTTCACAAACTGGCGAAAACGGTAGTTTCCGTGTCTCAGTGGGTCATATTTACAACAAAGGTCAATATCCAAACCTTAAATCCAACAACACTACATTTAATGTAAGTGGCGAAATGAAGGTGGGTGAGAAGTTTAAATTAAACAGTCAGTTGGGCTACAACCGTTTAACGGCTCCACAGGTTGCAGGTTCAGGATATGATGCACAGGGTTACATCTATAACATACTTGTGTGGATGGGACCTGAATACAGGCTGAGCGACTATAAAGATAACTACTGGTTGACTCCCAACCTAAAGCAAAACTGGCTTTACAATGCATGGTACGACAACCCTTATCTGATGGCATACGAAAAGCTGAACGGGGTGGAAGAGAATAAAATGAATGCCAGCTTTACAGCGACGCTTGATTTGTTCGAAGGTGCAAAACTGATCGTTCGTCCGGGATTTGACCTTTATCAAAACAATGAAACCAGAAGAAACCCGCCAGGAATTCTCTCTACCAGAGGATGGGACGCGGCAGGATTGTATTCTATTGTTAAAAAGAATGGTTACAGTTT
>DASYHR010000730.1:0-2066 GCA_035998385.1 Dyadobacter sp.
TGTTCAGCGGCGCAAATCTTTGCTGACCGGATCCTGCTCCCCCTCTGCCATCTGTTACGCGGTAGGTTCCTGCGCTATGCCACGCCATACGAATAAACAGAGGTCCATAATGACCAAAATCTGCCGGCCACCAGTCCTGAGAATCGGTCATGAGCGCATGCAGATCCTGCTTCACAGCTTCCAGATCAAGACTTTTGAAAGCTTCAGCATAATCGAAGTCTTCACCTAACGGGTTGGAGAGAGACGAATGCTGACGAAGAACATTTATTCTAAGCTGATCGGGCCACCAGTCTGTGTTTTTAGTGCCTCCACCGGCGACGTTATTGTTATTTAGGGTTCCGTTGTGAAACGGGCATTTACTAATGTCGTTTGTTTCGCTGTCCATTGTTACAAGTTCATTGGTTAAATGTGATTCGCCTTCTATTTTCGGTACGGCATTAAAATTATACGATTCAAATAAATAATCATAATTGATTTATTTTATGAAATGATAGTTAAAATCTATTTCCCCTGACAAGCAGCCCTATTATACGCAAGCATTGTCTTTGGCGCCAGAGAATTTCTTTTTTGTTACCTATTTAAGCAAGTCTGCTAACTTCTTGTTAAGTAAGTCACCCCGCAAATCCTTCGCTACAATACGGCCAGACGGATCAATCAGGAAATTCATGGGTATGGATTCAATACTATACAATCTACTCACCTGATTGTCCCAACCCTTCAGGTCTGAAATCTGTGTCCACGGAAGACCGTCCTTGGCAATGGCCTTAAGCCAGGCGTTTTTAGCCGATTCCTTGTCAAGCGAAATACCCAAAATTGTAAAGTTGCGATCTCGATACTGATTAAATGCCCGGATCAGGTTTGGATTCTCTTCCCGACAAGGTGCACACCAGCTCGCCCAAAAATCAATCAGTACATATTTCCCTCTGAAATCCTTCAGTGCAATAAGCTTTCCCGATGTGTCAGGTTGAGAAAATTCCGGAGCCGTAGCACCAATACTCACTGTTCCTAATTTTTCAAGCTTTTGACCGTAAATCGCACCAACCGGGCTTTTACGAACATTTTCACCTAGTCTGTCAAACAATGGTTTCAATTGGCCGTAGTCGGGTTTGCTTCCTCCAATTTCTCCAAGTACAAACGGAATTGCCAGATTATTGGCATTCGCTTTTGCAAAATCATTGTAAATCTGAGTTATTTCCTGCTGAAAGCTATCCATTTTCCGTTGTCTTTCTTTTTGAAACTCCTCATCCCTGGCTTTGTTAGCGTCTGCTTTAAGTTCAGCTCGCAACTCATTTACATATTTCAACCTTTGTTCATTGACAGGATTAGTCAATGAAAGAACTACATCAAAATCACGATTGAGATCACCTGCGGAAATCAGCGCATTCTGAAGAGAGTCCTTGCTCGTTACCAACGTGGTACCCGGTTCAATATAAAAATCACGTCTGTTGTTGTCAGGTACTGAAAAAAGAATTGCTTTCAGAGGAATATCCACCTCGCCTTTGAAGACAAACTTCCCGTCCTTCACAACAGCCGAATCTGTTCGATTGACCGAGCTGATCACATCTGCGACGTACATATATACTTTTTCAGCTTTGGTTGCAGCAAGATTTCCTTCAATCCGGTAAGGCTCACTCTGAGCTTGTGCCAGCAGCGGCGAAATCAGGATTACGAACACAAATAACTTTGTCGGCATAACAGCAAGTTTTCGATGTAACCATTGGATATTTTAACCAAAGCGAATAGCGTTTCATTTATACCCTGCCAAAATGAAACAATACAGCCCATTCGACGTACCTTACCAAAATTATTATGGCTATAGACCAACCCGAACAAATGCCATCAACCTTTCCGGACATCGCAAGAATCCAACCCACGCAGGAATTTTTGAACATCATACTGAAAAACACGCATTTCAATGATGATTTATTGAAGGACAGCGCCAAAACAAAGTTGCATATCAGTTATTACTTCCCTATCCCGGTAGCGGTGATACGGTTTGCTGAGGCATTTTATGATTTTATTTTACCGTTGCGGTTATCAGCAAAGGATTTGTCAGTATCAAAGTG
>DASYHR010001175.1:0-7756 GCA_035998385.1 Dyadobacter sp.
CAGTTGGTTAGAATACATGCCTGTCACGCATGGGGTCGCGGGTTCGAGTCCCGTCCAGACCGCCAGATACAATATTAAAATACATTAAAAGCCTGTAAATCAAACATTTACAGGCTTTTTCTTTGTCTGAAACACACCAAATTATTCAAATATTCGCAAATAAAAGGTGAGCATTTGGTGAGCAGAAAGGAAGTTTAAAAAAGTGCTCACCAGAATTTCCATAACAGGCTGTATAACAGCTTGTTTGCGAGATAAACATCTTGATTTTCAGATAGCTGCAATCGTATTTTTATTCACTTAAAAAACGTGTTGTTATGTTAGCTAAAAATTTCACACTGCTTTTCTATCTTAAAAAGCGCAGCAACTATGTATCAGGTAATCTTCCAGTATACATGCGGATTTCAGTTAATGGTACCCGTAGCGAAATGTCCATGGGTCGGGATTGTGATCCCGAAAAATGGAATACTGTGTCTGGCAGAAAAACCGGCACGAAATCCGACACCAAGGAATTCAATGCCTATCTGGATACAGTTCAATCAAAAGTTTACCAGGTATACCGCTCCTTACTGGAAACGGGCGCAGAACTAAGTGCAGAGAATGTACGAAATGTGCTCACGGGAGTAAGTGGCCGTCCAAAGATGATTCTTGAGATCTTTCAGGATCATAATCAAAAGTTGTATCAGCTCATAGGTAAAGGTTTTGCCAAGAGTACACTTACAAAGTATAAGACCTGTTACGACCATACATCAGAATTCCTCCGCTCGAAGTATGGCAAAAGCGACCTGGACATTCAGAAGTTGGACTACGAGTTTATCTCAGAATTCGAATTCTTTTTGAAAAGCCAAAAATCCTGCGGGCACAATACAGTGATGAAATACCTGACCAACTTTAAAAAGATCGTAATGATCTGCGTAAAAAACGGTTGGTTAAGCCAAGATCCGTTTGCAAGCTACCGGATGAGCAGACAAGTCGTAAACCGTAGTGCCTTGACTGATGTTGAATTGGGTAAGGTGGCCGGGAAAGATTTTGAAAACGAAAGATTAAATCAGGTCCGTGACATTTTTGTGTTTAGCTGTTTCACCGGCTTATCATATATAGACGTGTATCAACTCAGCAGCCAGCAAATCATCGAAGGAATTAATGGTGAGAAGTGGCTTGTCGTCAATAGAGAGAAAACAGACTCTGAATCCAGAATTCCGTTACTTCCTGTTGCCCTTCAAATTCTTGAAAAATACGCAGATCATCCCCAGTGTGCTGCAGCTGGCCGTCTCCTTCCCGTATTATCTAATCAAAAGCTGAACACCTATTTAAAAGAAATAGCAGATGTTTGTCGAATTAACAAAACACTCACTTTTCATTTGGCTCGTCACACTTTCGCCACCACAGTGACATTGACCAACGGAGTACCTATTGAAAGTGTCTCCAAAATGCTTGGTCATAGCAGCATCAAAACGACACAGATTTATGCGAAGATTGTAGATAAGAAGATTAGTGAGGATATGAATTTACTGAAGGCGAGGCTTTCAACCTATCTGAAGTAATTCCCAGAATGAAATAGAAAAAATATGAGCTCTCACGGAGTCTGTGGGGAGCTCATATGGTAAAGCAAGTTAGAGCGAGAGCATGATTGTAATCTTTTGGAAGATTATAAAAAACTCAGCTACTTATATGTAGTGTAGTTGTTTCCAGATTAATGACGCTATGATTAAATATTGTACAATATTTAATCATAGCGTATCTTTGTTACATGGAAAAGGTGAAAGATAAAGTATCAAGACGCAGAATCGTGTTGGTACATTGGAAGGACAAACAAGGGAGTGTTGAGGTGTTCTCAAACCTTAAAAATTTCTGTACGAGTTATACGGAATATAACTACCATACACTGAACACTCATTTGGCAAAAGGGACTAAGCCTTTTGAGAATGAGGCGGTACGGATTGAACGTAAACCTGTAATAGCCGCGCCTAAACCGAATTTCCCAAGACGGTTCTTCTGGGAGTTTGACTATGATAATATCGATTGGCAAAAAGGCTACGTCACCATTATCCAAAGAATTATTGAACGGGGAGGTAAAGAGCGTTGGCAGGAACTGGTAAGATTTTACGGCAAGGATAAGGTTATAGATACAATAAAGAACGAAATTAATTTCCTACCAGATGAAATTATTGAAGATGCCTCTAAATATTTTAATCTCAAAAAACAGGAATTGAAATGTTACATACGGAAACAGTCACAGCCGATACCTTGGCTCTGATTAAACGTCTTATGGCCGATAACAAACTCAGTGATTTTACACTTGTAGGCGGTACGGCCCTAGCTCTACACATCGGACACCGCACTTCGATTGACATCGATTTATTTTCAATCAAAAGTTTCGATACAGAGAAAACCGGAAAATTTCTTTCTGAGAAATATGAAGCGCAAGACATGCAAATCCTGAAAAATGGGATTTTTTGTTTTATAGACGATATAAAGGTTGATATTATCGCTCACCAATACCCACTGCTGAATCCGGTTGAAGTTCTTGAAGGAATTAGGCTTGTTTCAATAGACGATATTGCCGCAATGAAATTGCATGCCATCGTTCAAAATGGTAAGCGGATAAAAGACTATGCGGATATTTATGTAATGCTAGAGCATAGGTCGATGGAACAATTCTATTCGGCATACGAAGAAAAATATCATCCCAACGCTAGTCGTCAAGTTGCGCAAAGGGGAATCCTTTACCATACCGAAATAGATTTTGATATTCCGGTACAATTTCTTGACAGGGAATTTAACTGGTCGAAAATTGAAGATAGGCTTAAAGAAGGTGTAGCACTTCCGCAGAAAAAATTCTTTACAATTCAGCCCCCCGCCCGAAAAGTGGCAAGAAAAAAAAGAGGCCGCGGACTGTGACCAAGGTAAACTGGTGAAAAATTTGCCGGATTTTCCGCAACAGACGATCATTCATCAGTAGTTAAAGACATATAAATAAATTATTTAGCATGGTCAATTTCAACTGAGACGAAATGTCCTCAATTTTCGAATTGTGGCGATCTGTGGCTCCGAATTCTCCATCTAGGTAGGACTGAACAGGAATTCAAAAAAGGGCTCATTTAAGCTGATGAGCTCGAAAAAATTCGTAAACACGGACGAGCACTCTCAGATTATCAGCCTGAACTGGCCGCAGCGCAAAAGGTTGAAACCCCGTATCCGGAAACACCCCAGAAGATAGATCCTAACTCCCTGCCCAGGGAAGTGATTGAAGCCATCGAACTTATCAAGTCCGAGCAAAACGCCATCCACCTGCAAAAAGCAAAACTCTGCAACACCCCTGTAGGAATTCCTGACGATATCAATTGCAAGGAAATGGTAGCTGAAATTTTACAGCTCCGGGAAGCTTGGAAGAAAAAAGGCGATGAAGTTTACGCAATCATGAGCACTGGTGTTCTTCCTCAGTCGGAAAATCATTTCGATAAAGATGGCTACCGTCAGAGTCTTCCCCAGGACTCGGAAAAACTCCGGCTAAGAATCCAAAACCTGCAGAGCAATATCCGAAAAGCACAAAAACGTGTGGATGGCTCAAAAACCCCTCTCAACAGGCGACAGAATGAGCTCAAGATTATCAAGTGGTCACTTGAAATTGAGCAAATGCGTATGCAGCTCGCCGCACTATGATGAATTAATTAGTAACAGCAACCATATATTTTTAATGAACGAATTATTTAAAACGGAGCGTGTCCGGGTCAAGGATCTGGTACCGCACGTAAAGAATCCACGTAAAATAAAAGCCGAAGCCAAACGTGCGCTTTGGGATAAGATCCAGAAGTTTGGCATGATTGGAATTCCGGTCAGAGACTTCGACGGCACACTGCTCAGCGGGCACCAGCGCTGTGAGCTGTATGCAGCCAATGACCTTGGTGACTACGAGGTGGACGTGCGCTCAGCTGTCCGCAAACTGACTGATCAGGAGCTCCACGAGGTCATGATGATTGAAAATACCCATTCCGGTGAGTTCGATTTACAGATCCTGAAACAGGAATTTGAAAGCATGGTAGACCTCAAAGATTTCGGTTTTGACCTCGCTGAGCTAGATAAGCAGCTCATTTCAGCTAATGAGGCAGCTGCTGACCAGCTACCTGAGCTACCTGTGACAGCTAAGTTCAGCGAAAAGTACGATGCGATCGTAATTGTCTGCAGTAACGAAATCGACCTGAATCACCTGTCTGAAAAACTCGGACTAGATCGGGCCAGTTGCTATAAGTCTTCTAAAGTCGGATCTCAACATGTCATCGATGCAAAACAGGCAATTGCTGCTTTTACAAAATAATCTTCTTACCGGTTTCCTGATATCAACCAGGTAATCCGAATTTAATTCTGAAAAATGGAAAATCGAAATCTCATTTACGTCTTTACAACATGTGTAATGGTGATAGCTCTACTGGCTATCTGGACACTTCCTGAAGAATACTTTGCAAAGGGTACGACCCCTGATGGCCAATACCTGGTTAAAATCTTCTGGAGTTCCGTAGTGATCGCGATTGGGTATCCGATAGGTAAAAAGCTCACACTATGAAAGACGTAAAAATAATTATCCCCAGCCATAAGCGCGCAACACGCATTCGAACGACAAGTGCGATCTACGGAGCTGTATTGTGTGTTGAAGAAAGCCAGGCAGATCTTTATAAAAAGTGTAATCCTGGTATCGAAATCATCACGCATCCGGACGCGGTGATTGGCCTGGCCAGAAAGCGGGATTGGATCATTAAAAATGTGGGCAGCTGTTTTATGCTTGATGACGATATCGACCATCTGACCAGGATCTATACCGAGAAGGGTGAAGAAACGCATGTTCATCCAGAGGCCGCTTATGACATTGTGCAGATGACCGCTCGGGCAGCTGCACAGGCAGGCGCTTATCTTTTCGGCTTTAGCTCGTCACCTACTCCGATAAGCTACAACAGCCTTAACCCAATGGCCCTGTCCGGATACGTCACTGGCTGCGCGCATGGAGTGCTGGCCGGGTCGAAACTCTGGTATAACCCGGACATCATCTGTAATGAAGATTATTGGATATCGCTACTCAATGCCCACCACCACCGCCTGATCTGGAAGGATACCAGGTATTATTGGGCTCAAAAGGACACATTCGTCAATCGTGGTGGACTGGCTGAGTTCCGAAATGTGGATGCGGAAGAAAAGGATTTCCACCTGTTGAAGCGTGTGTTTGGTGACGTAGTGGAATTGCGAAAGTCGATAGGAAAGGCTAATTTGAAGCATCCATTTCAAAAATCACTTAAGCTTCCGTTTTAATACATCAATTACTTTGAAGAAGCAATGCTTGCTTCTTCAAAGTAATTGACATGAGATAGCTAGTTAAGTCTTTTTTTCAATATGTGAACACAATCGGTTACCCATCCGTGACCACTATATCTTGCAAAAAGGTATAATATATCTCGTACCAGACTAAATCTTTTCATCACAAGTTCGAGTTCTTGGGATACGAAATTTGCGGGTTCTGCTATTTCCGGTTCTCCCTTTTTTAAAGAGCCAGTATGGACTAAATTGTTTCTTCCGCTTATCAGAGACCGGATCTCATCTTGTGTGTCGTTATTAAACGACAATGAAGGCTCCAGCAAAGGGATGTATTGTATGATTAATTTGTCGATGGGTGGCGATTGCATGTTATCGAAAATCCACTCGAAATTGCTATCCTTGAAATTTATAAACTGTTTTGCTCCTACCTCCAAAGCTGCAGAAAGAAGAATAAGACTACTTTTTGGACTGGAGCTTTGAAGCTTTTCGGCTTCTCTAAGTAAATTAAAAGGCAATGGCTCTGTCATTTCTTCATTAACAAGATTTATTAACAGATCTGGCTCAATCTTATAGTCACAAGAACCATCACCTAGTACAAAATTCAGAAGACAGAATTTATGCCATACCTCATTATCTAAAGACCAAGTAACGTTGGGAATTGCAGTTTTTACATACATGTTACCCAACCACCTCATGGTTCTGATGTATTTATTGCCTACTAGCCAATCGCGTGAGTTTTGTTGTAAGAAATTCTCAATTTTGCCATCTTTGGGCTGTGCAATATTAATACAAGTTCCCTCATCTCTTTTCAGAGATTCCTCAAAAGCACCGATGCATTTACTCCCAACCTCATATGTGAATGAATTGTTGATTTCAAGTGTTCCGTGAGTCTCACCTTTTCTAAAAGTCAACTCAGTGCCATCTGCCTCATTATGAAATGGTGTATCAATTGGAAGTCCGAAGGTTCTTATAGCTCCGGATCTATCTTCTAAAGCAATAGAGGATTTGATAAAAATTTGCGGCATACGTGGTTTGTTTAAATTATTAACAAGAGAATTATACTACAGAAATAACAACTGTAAATTAGTTTAAAATATAAAATAATTCAGGAAAAACGCTTTTTAAATCCGTTCTGCCGGGAGAAATTTAATTGTTAATCAAATAATTAATCATTCTAAGCAAATGGAAATTACAACAAACCGCAGAAACGCGGACCGCTTCATCGCGTCCACCGGAAAGACAGAAAACGACTACACAGCCTGGGCGACAGAAGTCGGAAGGAAAATGCACATCAATAAGCTCGACGCTATTGTATGCGCCAAATTTGGCGTCTATACTATAGCTTACCTACCTTACCGTCCTACAGAACTTCCCGAGCTCATGAGCGAGAAGGATGCTGTGGCTTACTTACGCGAAAACAGTATCAATCCTTATGAGCTGGCTAAAACCTGGCTTGATGCACTATCAGATGCGAAAACTTTCGTAAACAAATTCAGTATTCTTCATGACCGGCTTCGCCCATTCCCAAAGACGGATTTTGAACAGCATGGCGACAAAAATCATCTTGGGGCTGTAAGTAAGTCTTGGTTTAGAAAAGATGGGATTAACCTGGACGTTCAACTTATGGAAATCAATGATATGAACCTGTATGGTGAATGGATCTCGATAGAAGATGCAATCGATTTTGTCAAAGAGTTTCGGCCAGGCACCTACAGGAACCCAGCTCAGATATTGGTTGAGTGGGTTGAATACCGTTTCAAAGAGGTCACCGGCTTTGCAATAAAAGACTACTACGTGCAGCACATCATCCGAATGTGTGAGATCACCCAACCTTCGGACAACGACGATGTACCATTTTAAACCTGAACACCCGAACCACCGGGTGACTCATCAGGACGCCGGGAAAATGACAAGAGAACAACTCATTGCCTGGCTGATGTGGAATGACCGAAACGGTATCTACGATGATCATCTATCGCTGTTGGAGCATGGTGAAATAATGACTTATGAAAATGCACTTGAACACGTTCTGAGACAAATAGAAGGATAAAATATATGGGATTTTTAGCTGATGCGCCAAAAAGCGTAATGGGAATGGTGCGCGTTATGCGTGACTTTGGACAGTACCGTTGGGACGTGGCCGACGTATTCAAAGACTTTATAGATTACTCGGCAGCATGCTTTTCCTATTCAGGAGACCCGGTTTTAGCCGGTCAATTAAAAGAGAAGTATGGTAAGGACTACCCCAAACTCGGGGAAATGTTCAGCGCGTGGATTCGCGTAATGGATGAACGTATAACTCCTGACGTGGCATGGTTTGACGCACTGGGCACTTTCTACGAATACATTGCCAGCAGGTCAAAGAAAAGCTGGTTAGGCCAGTTCTTTACACCTGAATGTGTCTGCGACCTGATGACGATGGTCACTGCCGGCACAGATAAGAAAACGGGCGAAACGG
>DASYHR010001181.1:0-2168 GCA_035998385.1 Dyadobacter sp.
TTTCATAGAATTGAGTAATTTGGTTTTCATCTTTTCATCCCCTGTCCGCTCCCACTCTGTAAGCCACGCGCTGGCCAACGCTCCCCAATCCGTTCCGAATGAGATACTCGCTAGTTCTCCTTTTGGGTCGTTTTCAGGTGCTTTCTGTCCAATTTTTCTTCCCGGAATAATCGTTCTTAAAGTCTTGTCTGCATCGACCTGCTCTTTCATCAGATCACCTACCCTTTCGTCTGCAGTGAGATAATAATAAAAACGACGGTTAGCCGCAGTGCTTATCCGCAACTGTTTGGCGCTGCAACCCCAGTGCATCACATTATGCCGCGAACCTAGCGGACTGAAAGGTCCGATATGGTGTACGTCCACCTCCCCGGTATGTCTGGTCATCGCTTCTGCCATCCTGAACACATCGCTTCGGCCGGTACGCAGGAAATAATACCAAAGCCACAGATCGGTAGAAAGTTCGGAGTTATCCCACGCATAACCTCCCACATCATAACGCCAGGTATGGCGGTCGTAGTCGTAGGCGTGCATGACATCCCCATAATTCCAGAAACCATACCACTTGTGCTGATCGACCTGCTTGCGATAGTAATCGAAATAAAAGTCCAGTTGCTTATCAATTTTTTCTTCAACAGGATTGCCTTTTGAAACTATGCTGAATGCACCTCCAAACACACCCGTCTCCGCAAAATATGTGGGCTCTGCTATCAGCTGGGCAGGAGATTGCAAGGCATTGGCAAAGGCTGAAATCTCAGCGTTCGCGGGTGTGGCTGCTACGATCTTCAGCTGCATTTCGCTCGTTCTGGCAACACCAACCGGCCGCCCGAACTCCGGCTCGTAATCCTCGTAAGTAATCTCAAGCGCATCACGCTGTTTTTCGAAAGTATCCTGCCCCATTCCGTCATGGTAAAACCGCAGATCCATGGCTGACGATTTCGGTGCCCACAGCCACATTGTGATTTCGGCCAGGTCTGTATGCGCGTTCCGGATATCGAGCTGCGCAGGATGACTTTGCCAGAAATTTCTGATACCGAACAACACACCACCTTTTGGCGAGCCCACATAAGCCATTCCTGTTGCTCGTTTCCCAAAAGCAGATTGCAGCCAACTATGTCCTGCTTTTGTTCTTTTTTGTATTTCAAAAGAATCCGGTGTAGGCTGAAAAAGCGTGTAATCTCCAAAGGCCGGGATATAATGCAGGCGTTTGGAAACGTTATCCGGAATTTCCGAAGTAGCCGGTGTAGCCTTTCCGCTTAATTGCGCCCCTATCGCCGCCTTTCCGGCATCGCGCCGTAATCCAGTCAAACCGCGGACTGCTTCTGCAAAAACGCCGTTTTCTTCGCCGGTAAACCTTACATGCCGATTGTGAATCTCCTCTTCAAGTGGCACTTGCAACCGCAAACCGATGCCTGTAATAAAGTCTTTATTTTCATCCGCATCATAAACGATGGTATGTAATATGCGGATGGCATCGCTGCCGTCATAAAAGTACAGCCTCACCACATAGGGAAGTAAGGACCGATTCTCGGTCACATGCGAACCTGTTATTTTCACTACAGCCCGAACAGAACCACTTTGTTCAAGCACGGCCTCTTTGACATCCCCCTGGAAAAACTCTGTTGTGGTCTGTTCACCAGGCTCATTGTCAGGTTGATTTTGAACCTGCAGGACCAGGCGCCCGTCTTTGGCAGCAAGTTTCCCGTCACGTTCGATCTGATCAATAATCAGCTTTCCCTTTTTATTGATCTTACAATGAACTCGTCCCGTGTCAATGCTGATTTGATCATGCGTTTCGGTGACCTTTAATGCAGACGTGATCGCCTGTGGCTTTCCGGATTTCAATATAAATCTTTCTCCAACATTAGCTTGAGGCCCTACAGCGTGTGCAGTCCACTTCACTGAACCATCCGGCCACTGTGCTGTTTGCCAACTTTGCAGCGGAATCGACACTCCTTTGTCATTTTCTAAAACAAATGATGAATTCTTCTTCAATGTGCCTTTTGGCCACGGAACACCCCAGGTTGTTCCCGTAGTCTGCGCACCCATTTCTGAATCCAGCCATTTTAAAGGAACCTCTCCAGGTGTTTTATTTCCGGCGTTACCGGCATTGGCAAAGGAGGATGCAATAGGAAGCCCTGCTGCGAGCACTACTGCATTCCTGACAAATT
>DASYHR010001182.1:0-6156 GCA_035998385.1 Dyadobacter sp.
TTCACAAACCAGGCATTTCCAACCATTTCCTCCCTTTCAGCATCATGAATTAAAAATAACAAACCGGTAGTGATGATGAAAAACCTTATACTGGCATCGGTACTCTTATTGTTATCCTGCGACAATAGCATCGAGCTATGGGAAGCAGGCATACCCAGGGATAGCTACTACTCTTCAGAACTTGTACCGAAAAAGTATTCAGATTTTTATGGAAAATGGAAAGCTACATCCATGTCAGGAGGGTTGACAGGTTCCGTGCTGAAACCTGATTTTGACTTTTTGTTGATACGGCAATTCGGAATCTATGAAATCATCCAAAATGAACAAGTAGTAGAATACGGCAAAATAGAGTTAAGCAACTTCGACCCAAAATCACCACTGCTACAGGTGCAGTTCCTGGCCTACTCAACCAAAACATCGGAATATCCTGCTTCCTGGTCTCACAAATATGTTGAATTGAAAGGTGTTGATAAATTGAACCTTGTATCATCATGTTGCGACGGATTCAATCATCAGTTTGAAAGAGCAAAATGATAGATACTGTAAATACATTCCCGCGACTCAGTTGCAAATTGGCGCAAACGATTACTTAAAAGCCTTAGCCTCTCTGATCACCGACCTGTACTCTGCCTTCTCAAGACACTTTTTATAGTATTCCTTCGCCTTGGCTTTGTTCCCTGCCCTACTGGATATACGTGCCAAACCGGCATACGCCATTGCATGGTATTCTTTGGTATACTGGTCATCATGTGGAATTTTGAGAGCAGCCAGGTATTCTTTTTGAGCCGCTCCATCACTCTTTGCATTTTTCTCGTAATTGATCCCCTGAAAAGTATGCTGAGCAATCGGATAAAATCCGGTAGTATACTTTCGTAAAGCGGTTATTTGCTTCGCCGCATCATCATAATCTCCAGCCAGCAAAAGTGCCTCCGCATTCTTCATAGCAAACAAAGGGTTGCGGGGATACCAATCCGTTAATTTGTTCAGATAAGTCACAGCCTTTTCCGGCTTCATTTCATATTTAATATAGAGATGCGCCAGATAAAAACAAGCCTCAGCACGCGTAATGACGCCTGATCGTGTGGCGATATCTACTTGTTTCAATCCCAGCGCTTTGTCCCCTCCTTTGAAAAAAATCAGCAGGGGCTTCACCATTGGATGCACTTCGGGATATACCTCGACATAATAATTGTACATCCCGGAAGTGAAATAAAACTCAGGATTTTTATCCATAAGCTTCATCCCGTCGATAAAAGCATTGTACGCTTTTTTGCCTTCGCCGGCTGCATTCAGCATTTCTCCGCGGTAATTGTACATCATAGCCATATACCCTCTTGCCACCATGACGTAAAACATGCCTTCGGGATCTCTCGTATCCTTCCCAAATTTTTTCTCAGTAGCACTTAGTGCCATATTCAGTTTTTGAATATATTCCTTTGATTTGGCAGGGTTGTCCTTAATCGGCAAATACTTCCAGTACAGTACAAAAGAATCCAGAATATGATTTATAGGGTGATTCGGATATTTTTTCTCTACCGCATCGATCATCTGGCCTGCCTCATCGAACTCGTAGTTGTAAATATAGTCCAGGGTTTTTTGAACCGTTTTGATTGCTGCAGGATCATTGAGTAGCTGAGCCTGAGAGGAAAAAGAAAAGAAGAATAAAACAAAAACTATATTCAGTACGCGCAAAGTAAATTTCATGGCTTTCAGTATAATAACGAAATGGTTTGGTGGATTCCCACCAGGTCAGTAGCTTTGTTTATAACCCCAAAATATACAACGTGGTTTCTAACCATCTGTATATTTTAACGGAGTTAGTTTTCACAATAATTTTCAGTCACATCGGTATGATTCGCTACGAACAGTTCACATTGGATAACGGTCTAAAAGTTTTGGTTCATGAAGATTTTTCAACTCCCATGGCCGCAGTCAATATCCTCTACAATGTGGGTTCCCGAGACGAAGACGAAGAGCGCACCGGATTTGCTCACCTTTTTGAGCATCTCATGTTCGGAGGTTCCAAAAACATATCAAGCTATGATATTCCTGTGCAGAATGTAGGCGGGGAAAACAATGCCTTTACCTCTCCGGATATCACCAACTATTACATCACCCTGCCAGCTGAAAATGTGGAAACAGCATTTTGGTTGGAATCTGACAGGATGATGAGTTTATCTTTTGATCCGAACGTGCTGGAAGTGCAGCGTAAGGTTGTAATTGAAGAATTTAAACAGAGATATCTCAACCAGCCCTACGGAGACATGTGGCTGAAACTACGACCACTCACCTACAAAGCGCATCCTTATCGTTGGGCAACAATAGGCAAGGATATAGAGCACATCGAAAGGGCAACCATGGAAGATGTGCAAAATTTCTTTTTCAAATTCTACCGTCCTAACAATGCCATCATGGTAGTTGCAGGTGCAGTAAAACTGGAACAGGTAAAAGAATTGGCTGAAAAATGGTTTGCTGAAATTCCTGCGGGAGAACCGTATGTAAGAAATTTACCGAAGGAGCCTGCACAAACCGAAGCCAGATTTATGGAAACTTCAGCCGCTGTTCCGTTGAATTCGTTGGTGAAGGTGTTCCATACGCCCGGACGTTACGAGGACGGCTTTTATGCAACAGATTTGGTCAGCGATATATTAGGGCGTGGTAAGTCATCACGTTTGTATCAGGCTTTGCTTAAAGACAGACCGATTTTCAACAGTATTACCGCCAGTGTCACCTCATCATTAGACCCGGGATTGTTACTGATTAAGGGAAATCTTAACCCTGGTGTAACTTTAGAAGAAGCTGATGCCGCAGTAACGGAACTGATCCTTGACCTAGCCAAAAACGGCGCTACGGAAGATGAATTGGTTAAAATCAAAAACCAGACGGAAGCCACACTTGCTTTTTCTGAAGTGGAACTACTTAACCGCGCCATGAACCTCGCATTTGCAGCCAACGCAGGCAATCCCGACTGGGCAAATGACGATGCAGAAATCATACGTAGGCTAACGATTGAAGATATCAATGAGGCGGCCGCGAAGGTATTACGTGTGGAAAATAGCTCAACGCTATATTACAGGGCAGAGAACAATTAAAATATTTTAGTCCAGGTCGGATATAACATCAATCACTTGATTATCAGAAGTGCCGTAGGTAGCAGATTTTGCATGCCTACGGCATTTTGAATATAAACTGGTTATGCCCCGAACTACCAAAATTGCATCCCTGACGGGATTGATATTTTTTAGCACAAAGTGCGATGTCAAAATCAGATAATCCCGAAGGGATGAAATATTAGTAGAAAAAAGTTAAAACCTGTTTATAAACGAAGTGTACGTAGGTACGCCAAGTTATACACTTATTGCTTTATAACGGTTTGCCAGGCATCATCCCCATATTTCGGAAGACATCGCCCGGAATCTAAATTCCCATGATACGGCGCGAAAAGGGAGACAGAAGCAAATTACCGGCTTCCATGATCGCCAAAATAGAACATGTATTATCCATTATTGATGAATTGGAAGTTGTTCCGGAAGATTTGCAGGATCTTATATTTTTACGTCCGCATCCATTAAAGGGAAACTTGCAAGATTTTTGGGCAATGAATGTCTCCGGTAACTGGCGTATCATTTTCAAATTCAACAATACTGACCATACGGCTTACGACCTGGATTTTATAGATTATCATTAATATTCTTTGATATGAAAAGACATAGCAGCATCAACGTACATCCTGGTACTATTCTCAAAGAAGATATTTTTGTTCCTGCTGGCCTAAGCATTGGTAATGCAGCAGAATTGTTGCAGGTATCCAGACTAACACTCTCAAAAATAGTCAATCAGAAAGGAGCGATCACACCTAATATCGCAATCAGAATATCCAGGGCATTTGGAGGAAAGGCGGATTTCTGGCTTAGAATGCAAAGAGGATATGATCTGAGAAAAGCAGAACAAGAATTTGAGGAAAACCAAATACAGATCAAAAGGTTTGAATTGGTTTAACAGATCTAAAACAATAAATCTCAGTTTCGATCAATTACAAACGAGTTATTCATTGGTAAAAAAGGTGAAATCCCCATTATTGAAAGTGCCGTAGGTAACAGAAGTTGCATGCCTACGGCATTTTGAATATAAACTGGTTATGCCCGGAACTACCAAAATTGCATCCCTGACGGGATTTCTGTCCGGATACATAAAAATCCAATAAAAACTACTTGCCGGGCAGGTACGCCCGAACCTCCGGGTGCATGGTATACAACCTGATTTTTGCTCCGTCCGGCACTACGATTCCGCTTGAAGTATTATCTTCTATAACCGGATTCTTTCCATATTTCTCCCAATGAATCAGGTCGCTTGAAACCGCAATATTCGTCGACCATTCCCGCCAGTCTTTGAAAGCTGACGCATGGTAATACGCATAATACAAACCCTTGTATTTAATGATCTGATTGATCGCTACTGCAAATTTATCATAAGCTTCCGGACCACATTTCAGCACAGGTTCGTCCTGAATATTAGTCCAAACCTTCAGATCCTTCGATGTAGCCAGCCATACTGCCGCGTCATTTCTTTCATAGAACAAATACCAGATATTGTTTTCCTTCCAAACTGCAGGTGTACCATATGGCCCGGCTTCAACGGCTTCGCCGTTCTTTTTCCGAATATTCAAAGCACCCTGATCCGACCAGTTGATTCGGTCAGCAGATGTAAGCAGATGTGCCGAATCTCCCCTGCTTTCAGCAAACATATAGTAGGTGCTATCTTCTTTCAACACAAACATATCCTCCACCCACAACCCGCGATGAATAGGATTAGCTGCGTGTCGTGTCCATTTGAAGCCATCCGGCGAGGTAGCAAATCCCAGGTATTTAATTTTTTTACCCGTTTGCCTGTTATAACCTGTATACCAGAGGTAAAAGGTACTGTCTTCTTTCAATATAAAACCTCTTTCCCTTATTTTTTCATCCCAAAACGTGGAATCCTTCGAACCTTCAAATACAGGATTGCCATCATAGGGGCTGAAAGAGACCAACTCCGCAGGAAACTTGTCATTTTCCGCATCCTCTTTCGGTGCAGTCCTACAGCCCATAGCAAGCCACCCAAGCATCAGTAACCATCCGTACTTTCTGATCATCATTACTTAAATTGGTTAGCGGTTTTCAGGAACGTTATGAGGTTTTTTATCAATGACCTTATTGATTTTACCTTTTTGTTTTACCAAATCAAAAGCATCATACAATTCACCGGTTGCGGTATATGCTTTGAAATCCAGCACATCTTTATCAACCGTAACCACATGGTACAGCTGCGTGTACAAAGCTGAACGATCCATCCATCCCGCCTTTTCTACATTGGACCCCGTCATTTTCGGCCCACTTACCGACACTACGTACATTGTTCCTGAAACCTCGCCTTTTTTCTCCATCGGTATCTTTGCCATTCCTCTTGCATAGGTGTGGTCATGTCCCTGCAAAACAATATCTACCTTATACTTATCAAACAAAGGCTTAAAGGTCTCCCGCATGCGTTTGTTATCTCTGGTTGACTTTGGCGAATAAATCGGGTGATGGAAGGTTACACAAGTCCATTTATTCGGATTATTACTTAATATTTCCTCCATCCATACACGTTGCTTTTCCAGGTATTCATCCGATTCTTCAGCCTGATCAGAATTGAGCGAAATGAAACGCATACCCTGGATATCAGAATAGTAACAGGTTTCTTCCAGGCCTGCCGGACCATTTTCTGGTAGCGTAAATTGTGGACGCCAGAATACTGAGGTTACGTTTTTCCCATCCGGACCGTCGTAGTGGTCATGGTTACCAGGTGTAGGAAAACCCGGAATCATGCTGTGAATAAAACCGCCGGCTTCAAACCAGTCGCCCCATTCCACATCACGATTGGCTTTATTGATCAGGTCACCTGCATACATCATCAATACCGATTCGGGTGCTTTGCCATAGGCATCACGCGCCACGCGCGACCATAAGGATCTGATGTTTGTCTGCACATCTCCGTAATAGATGAAGGAGAATTTATCACCCGTTTTACCAGCAGTATTGAAGTGTATCCACTCGCTCCAATTATCTCCCTGCCCCACTCTGTAGGCGTATTTAGTTGCGGGAGTGAGTCCTTCAAAAATCAGGGAATGGTAATTTG
>DASYHR010001185.1:0-2097 GCA_035998385.1 Dyadobacter sp.
GTTTCGTGACCAACGATAGGTGCCATTCCCTGAAAATCTATTCTTCTGAAACCTTTCTTCTGCATCAGATCCTTAGCCTCCTGATACCAGCTCCGTTCAGAATTGTCCAGGATCAACACGCCTCCAGGTGTCAGGTAGTCCACTGCGAACGCAGTACATTTTACCCGCTTTCTGCCGTCCACGACAATGATATCATAAAGCTTCTTTTCCTGACTCACAGCCTGAACGTATGCATCTCCGAGCTCTGCCTCAATTACCCGGGCATTTGCCGGAATAAGAGTGCTTACAATTTTGATCCACTCCTTATCATGCTCCACTGCCGCAATACGATCAACCCGTGACGCATACCAGCGGGTAGAATTTCCCGAACCATATTCAAAAACCTGAAAGCTCTTTTTGACACGTGGTTCCAAAAATAAAATGAAAGAATAGGTATACCAGGGTAGCGGTTTGCCGTTGGCATCTTCGGATCTGCCCGAGTGATAACTTCTGAACCATCCATACTTGGTGAGGGCACTTCCCAAACCCAATTGAAAACTACCTCCCAAACCGATGGCTCTGAGTATACTCCAAACTACATTTTTGATAGACCGAATCATTTCTTATTTATCTGACAATTAATAAAAACCAACACAACTGCTTTTTAAGCAAGCGCAAAGATATTGGATTGAATTTCTATTTGTAACAAATCCCTTCCGCAGATAACTTTCATTTCAAAAACCGCTCCTGCAATCCTTTCACCAAACCATTAATCTCTTCTGATACCTGAAGACGTATGATCGCCAGCGCAAAAAGCAGGGCTATACATCCTGAACGTAACAACAGTGCCATCATGGCAGACAGAATCGTCTTATCATAATGAGGAACAAGCAAGGTTAACCCGTACAAAATAGCGAGGATAATGGCCACCTTCAGGCTGCCGATCGTGAAAGGCATTACATCAAACTTCATCCAAACGAATGTCATTCTGGTAACGGAATATACCAGCGTAGTAAAAACTGTAGCCAACGCCGCACCGATAAATCCATAAAGTGGAATAAGCCAAAGGTTGAATGTTACACCCAAAATGGCCGTAGTGATGATAAATAATGTAGACCAACGGAAATATTTGGAATACATGATAATCTCAGAATTGAGCCCGGTAGCAATGTCGAAGACCTTTACAATTGCCAGAAACAACACCACATACTTTCCCTGGCTGTAAGTTTCTCCTTTTGGGATGAGATAAAAAATATCATCGATACTCGCCCATATCAGCAGAAAAAAGAAACCACCAGCGATAAGCTGATTTAAAGCTGATTTCTGGTTCATGGTTCGAATGTGACCGTAGTCTTCCCGCACCAAAGCTCCTGCCAGAAGCGGGATAGAGATCTGAGCAATGGCTTTGCGGGGAATTTCGATAATTGAAGCAATACTGGCTGCAATGATAAAAATACCTGTACTGACCAACCCCTCCTCGCCTGCCAGCATGGATTTATCAATAAACAAAACCAGATTGACCCCTATACCTCCTAAAATCGTAAAACTTCCGTAGGCGAGCATTTGTTTCAGCATTGCACCATTCAGGAAGTTGCGGTCAGGCAGGCGGAGATACAGCTTACCAAGTTTCTTGATATATACCAATAGCAGTACAACCGCCAGTGCATATGTACTGATCATGAAACCCCACATTACATTAAAGCTGATCCACCCGAGACCGTAAATCAAGACCAGCATCATATTCGCCAGCCTGAGATACACTTCCCTGATAAAATTGGGCACAGCAATGCGGGCGTTGTTGCGGCAATATGACTCCAGAACAGTAATATAGATCCAGAAAGCCGTAAGCGGCACCACCAGAAAATGATATCTGAGAATCATTGGCGACTGTTCCGCGAAGTAGGCTTTGATTTCCGGGGTAAAAAAAAGATAGGCCGCCGTAAATATCAGTACCCCAATAAATGGCATAACGAGAAGGAAAGCCAGGATACCTCGGTGCTGCTCGTCGTCACCCTTAAAAAGTGAGAAGAATTTATCAACGATAAACGGGGTACCGAGGTGCGCAAAGGCCGCAAAAAGTAAACTATTCTCAAACAAAAGCCGGGAGAGCGCCAACTC
>DASYHR010001186.1:0-2906 GCA_035998385.1 Dyadobacter sp.
TGGATTTATGGATAAATTGATTGGTAGTTCTGCTACCAACATAGCGCTGGATGCGCCTTGTCCTGTTTTGGTCATTCCTCCACAAATTGAGAAGCTCCATATTGAACGTATTGTATATGCGACTCAACTCGAATTTGAGGAGATGAGTAATCTCAGACAAGTTGCAGAGTTGGCGGAGCAGTTAGGGGCTAAATTGTCATTAATTAAGATCAGCTCTTTGGAGCAACCCAATATCCAACCCGACCATCAGTATATTTCTCAGATCTCTAGGGGGCTTCGTATCGCTGAAAGCGATATTGTAATTCGTGAAGGGGGAGGCGTGGAAGAAGGAATTATGGGTTATTGTGATGAGGTTAAAGCCGATCTTCTGGTATTGTCAACAAGAGAACGTGGTTTCCTGGAACAATGGATTATCAATCCGAGTGTTACTAAAAAGCTGGTGGTAGAAACCCCGCTTCCGTTGCTTGTACATCATATCAGATAATTTCAGCTTTCTGATAAATGAAACGGGTAAGCTTACCGATTACGGACTAGCTTACCCATTTTTCGTTATTGACTGATTACTTCAAATTCATGTTTTCCCGATCGTATATCCGAAATTTTGTAGAAGGCACCTTCTGAACCTGCCTTAATAATTTTACCATTGTATTTCACCGTGCCCCGGAGACTTTTCTTTGGTAAATACACGACCGCGGTCATATTTGCCGGGAGCTGAACAGACATGGCGAACTGACCCGGCTTGTTCACAATGTTTGTCGTTATATCGCCGCGGAGCGTTCCCAATTTCAGCGAAGCAGTTTCCAGATCAGCCATTTGTGGTTTAATGCTTACCGTTTCATAGGCCGGTGTCAAAGGTTCGATGCCCATTAGTTTTCTAACAATGATATTACCAGGAGCCGCTCCCCAGGCGTGGTTCCAGTCCTGATTAGGTTTGTATTTAGTATCCCAGGCTTCTGTTGTAATAGTAGATCCCGTCCTGATCATATTGTACCAGCTTCTCTCTGCATCTGAGTTCATCAAAGATAAGGCGTATGAGGCTTCGTTTGCATTGTAAAGTCCGTCGAGTAGAAACTGTGACCCGTACACACTGCAAGCCATACCTCGTGCACGGATGTGAGCCAGCACTTTTTGGTGGTATTTGGCCGGAACCAGCTCAAAAGCGAGCGCCATCATATTGGCATGCAAGGAAGCATGATCCGTGCCTTCCCCATCCCGAACAAGACCTGTTTCAGGATCTATAAACGTTTTTTGGAAAGCCTGTTTTACTTTGTTTGCCTGAGACAGGTAGTTTGCTGCATCTTCATGGTGTCCCAGCGCTCTACCCAGCTTACTCATGTAGACCAATGCCTGATAATGAAAAGCGTTCACAACAGAATTGTAATCAGTAAAGACAAACCCATCGGTTTCACCTGCTGACTTTTTTTCTAATCCTAATACGCCCTGCTGTGGCCAGTCGACGATGTCTACCAGAGTGCTTTTGCCGTCGAATGTGTCAAAATGAATTGATTTTTTAAATGCACCGTCCTGTTTGCCGGTGCGTGTACTGATCAGTCCGTCTGGTCTTGCAAGTTCAGTCAGTAATTTGGGTTTAAGCTGAGGATAAAGTGCTGCGACTGTTCTGATATCGCCTGAATACAGGTAGTCGTACCACGCCACCTGCAGGTTTTGCAGACTCCATTCCGTGGGCCAGGTCGCATGGTAAATCAGGTAATCCAAAGAGCGTTTCGCCATGTTAAACTCTGTGTCAGTAGCATAGTGAGAAAGCTGATTGATCAGCGCATCCGCCTCATATGGAATTCGTTCCCTGTCACCATCTACATAGTACCCGGTAAACGTGGTGGCTTTGATCGAGTATTTGCACAGATCCCAGATCTGATTGAGTGTCGTGTCCGAACTGTTAAATGTAACGGCGTCATCATTGAAAGCGTAGTTGATCACCTGACGGCTAATTTGTTCAACCAAAATGTCGCCTTGCTGACCTTTCAGCTCCATATATCTGAACGGATATACCTCGCCAATATAGTCGGGCATCAAAATCGCCTTCGGGCCCGTATTTCTTTTATCTGAAGCAAACTGAATAGCATAGTCGTGTGTACCTTTCTGTAACCGGAGAGGAATACGACTGTAACGCAGGCTTCCTGACGGTTTTCTGTCTACGGCATGCCCGTTGGTTTTGGCTTCACCTATATGTATCCACAGCGTATCACCTTCTGCTTGCGAGGTGACCGTCAGCCAAGGTTGAGCAAATGCGTCTTTCCCGAAATCGTAAAAAGTATGTCCGTTCGCTATCTTTTTTTGTTCTACAGGTCGCTGGAATGTTTTGAGCAAAGGGGCAAACGGTGGCTGGTATTGCGTAAGTTGTTTATCAGTTTTGAATGCTTTGATCGCTGAAAAATCACTGGAAACATCGTCTTGATTCCATGTTTGCACTTTCCAATAGTAAATGCGGTCGGCTGTAAGTAATTCCTTTTCAGGTATAATCCCTGTGCTCCGTTTATCTGTTATTTTTCCGGAATCCCAAATATCCGCCTTGTCATTCCGGAGCAGGTCGATGGAGGAAGCCAGTGCTATCCTGTAAGCGGTCTGGCTCGCGTTTTGAGATGTGTCGCTGAGTATCCAGCTGAATGAAGGCCTTGTACTTCTAATAAGCGCTAGCTGGCCGTTGAATCTTTCTGTGTTCGCCTGCGCAAGGGTGAAGTTAGTTTGATTACCATTCTGCCATACCTTATCTGTATTTTCCAGGAGGTCGGTACGCAGGTGAATGGGGGCTGATCGCTGGGCTAATAAGGAAAAAGTGAATATAGAAAACCAGCAAGTGATCAACAGTCTCATCATTATTAAAAATTTTCAAAAATGTAGTAAAATAGAATATTCTCCAATATAAAACTTTCGTTTTGGTTTGTGAG
>DASYHR010001188.1:0-2230 GCA_035998385.1 Dyadobacter sp.
CTGAGTACCTGGAAGTCTTCTCACAATCAAACGTTATTATTGACTACACGAAAGATAGTCAGGCAGGACTAACCATGAGATCGCTGGATGTGTTTGCAGCAGGAAAAAAACTACTTACTAACAATGCTTTTGTAACCCGGGAGACCAATTACAGCGCCGAGCAATCGAGGATATTTGATCCTAAAAACTTTGAAGTAGACAGGGAATTTGCAACAACTGTGACCTCCTTTCCACGCCAGGACTTCTCGATAGATAAATGGCTGGATTCACTCTTTTCATAATTTATCTTCGTCCGAACACATTTTAAAGCCCTTTGATCTCAACCTGCTTATGAAAGTATTATTTGACCATCAGAAATTTACGACACAAAGATATGGAGGCATCAGCCGGTATTTTGCCAACATCATTGAACAAATCAATAAATCTGATGACTTTAACTGTGAGGTGGGACTGATTTATTCTGATAATTATTATCTCAAAACCAGTGAGAAGCCTTTTGATAAAGTCCTTAGCCGTGTGTTTAAATCAGAACGTGCAGCCAGACAACTTTTCAAGCTTAATCAAAAGTATTCCAACAGATTGGTGGGGCAGAACAATTTTGACATCTTTCATCCTACCTATTACGACACCTACTTTTTCGATAATCTGAAGAAGCCCCTGGTCACTACGATTCATGATATGACCTATGAGAAACTTCCCGAGTACTTCTGGGCACTCGATCCTTTAACAAAGAACAAACGACTTCATATAGAGCGTGCCAATGCTATCATCGCTATCTCTGAAACCACAAAAAATGATTTGCTTTACTATCATGACGTGGATGAAAGCAAAGTATCCGTGATTTACCATGGTATTGATCCGGATTTCCCCCTGGACTTCGATCCGGTAACCAATCTTCCGGAAAATTACTTGTTATACGTGGGAGACCGTAGCGGATACAAGAATTTCTATCTGTTTATCGACGCATTCAAAAAAATAGCTGATAAATATCCGGATCTGAATGTCATTCTGACAGGCGGCGGCGGACTCGGTATTGCCGATCAGGAGTTACTTCTCCGCCTAAAATTGAAGGACAGGGTAAGACATGTTCAGGTGACTGATGCCCAGCTTAATTATCTGTATAAAAACGCAGTACTATTTGTATATCCGTCCCTGCACGAGGGATTCGGATTACCTATACTGGAAGCTTACAAAGCCAAATGTCCTATTTTGCTCAGTGATACACCCTGCTTCCGCGAAATAGCGCAAGAAGCTGCAGAGTTTTTCTCAGCGCGCAGTATGGAAGACATGGTTTTTAAAATCGAAAGTTTTCTCACGGACAGCAGCAAGAGAGCACAATTAGTTGAAAAGGGTTTGTTAAGGCTAAGAGATTTTCCGCTTGACAGATCTGTAGACCAAACATTGAATCTTTACAGATCGCTGGCCTGAGAAGGCAATACGTCTCTCCATTCAAAGCGGTCAGTCATGATCCCTTTGGGGTGTTCGCGCCCTATTCTGAATCCAAACCAATTTTTAGGGGCTATCACGAAATTTTGCTTTGTACACATATATGCAGCCCACCATGCAAAAGTGCTGTTAGAGATAATCGCTACATCAGCATTCATGATCAACTGAAAATCAATAATTTCGGAATTGGATGAGAAAATAAAGTTATCCTTTTTCGGGAATTCCCTTTTCACAAATTCCATATCATCGCTCACGAAATAAACCTGATAAGAATCGAGATTTTCGACCGAATTGAGTTGTGTTTTAAAATACTCAATCGGAAGAGAAATATCCCGCTTGCCATAAGAGAGATAATCGGTACGGCGAATATGCACCACCACGGTTTTATTCTGACGAAATGCATCGCCAAACTTTTCGCTAAACTGTTGCTTGTAAACTTCTTTAATTACTGGTAATTTATCCTTTGGCAAATGCCTGATGTAAAAGTCTGACTGAAAAAATCCATTATAGATCGTCAGATTCTCAGGAACGTGCTCCTTGGGAGCAAAGAAGTTCTGAATATAAATATTCCTGAATGAAAAAATTTTAGGCAATGTACGGGTTACACCAGAATACAACTTCGAATTCAACGTAAAATTACTCCAGGGTCCCAAATCGAAATACTTGCCAAGAGAGGCATGATGAGGGTTAGGAAAAAAATAGGTCTGACTGTTATCTTTTGATTTCAGATACAACAAGAAGTAGTATTGAAACAACTGATTCCCTAACCTGCCGTTAAAATTAA
>DASYHR010001190.1:0-2655 GCA_035998385.1 Dyadobacter sp.
CAGCGGGGACAATGGCACAGGGAAAACGTCAGTATTTGATGCCTTCACCTTCCTTCTTTTCGGAAAAGATAGCTCTGACCGGAAGGACTTCAACATCAAACCACTCAATGCCAATGGACTTACCACGGATAAGCTTGAATGCGAAGTATCGGCTGTTCTTGATGCAAGCGGTATTGAAATGACATTGAAGCGCGTCTTCCGCGAAAAGTGGCAGAAAAAGAAAGGGGAGGAGACTCCCGAGTTTGTCGGCAATGAAACGCTTTACTACTGGAATGATGTCCCATTGCAGCAGAAAGAGTACATGTCCAAAATTGAGACGCTTGTTGATGAGAATGTTTTCAAGCTGATTACCAATCCGCTTTACTTCAATACTTTGAAATGGCAGGATAGGAGATCTGTACTACTTGGAATTGCCGGAAGTATTGCAGATGCCGAGGTCTTGGACTCAATTGCTACTTTATCCAATAAGTCTGAAATTTTCAATCTGACCAATGTTTTGAACCAGGGCAAAACTCTTGCCGAATACAAAAAGGAGATTTCAGCTAAGAAGAAGAAAGCCAACGATGATCTGAAAGTGATCCCATCGCGAATTGATGAAGCGGTCCGTTCAAAGCCAGAGTCCGAGAACTTCGATGCAATTCGGAAAAGTATTGAGCGCCTGAAAAGTCAGATAACTGAAATCGACGAGCAGATTGCTGATAAGAGTAAATCCAATTCTGAGCGGCTGAAAAAGCTGCAGGAAAAGCAAAACCAGCTTTATGATTTGAAATCTCAGCTCCGCGCGATTGAGCATACGGTTCAGGAAGATATCAGAGATAAAAACCGTAAGCTGGACGAGCAGCCGGTCGCACTCAGAAGGGAGATTTCCAATCTGGAATCTGATATTAACCATCTGGATCAGATGATCAGGGTCAAAAAGGATTCTCTGACTAAACTGGAATCATCTTTGCAGCCAACAAGAGAGGAATGGGAAGCTGAAAACGGCAAAGAGCTTACTTTCGATGAAAGCGAATTCCATTGCCCTACCTGTAAGCGAGAATATGAGTCATCGGACATTGAGGAGACCAAGGAAAGGCTGACCCATAACTTCAACGAAAGCAAGGTTAATAAACTAGGGCAACTCAGAGAGAAGGGTTTAGGCATTAAGAACAGCATTCAAGAGGTTAATGAAGTAATCGCTCAGCATGAGAAGGAAAAGCAAGAGTTATCAGTCAAGCTGCAGGATAAAAAACAGGAGTTCCATAAGCTGGCAACTTCAACAGCGGAAAGAGTTGATGAGAAAACTGAGGTTCAGCAGGCACTTTTAGGTAATTCAGATTATGCTTCACTAACTGTCCGCATCAATGACTTGCAGACTGACATCGATAAATCCGGCACCCAGGATGAAAGCTCTGAAAACGATCAGGAGCTAAAAACACAGAAGTCTACACTGATGACGCAGGTTGGCGATCTGTACACCAAGCTATCAGGTGAAGAACAGATTCAGAAGATCGACAAGCGAATCGAAGAATTGAAAACTCAGGAGAAGTCTCTTGCTCAGTTAATTGCTGATTACGATGGTTCTGAATTTATCATCGATGCTTACACTAAGGCTAAAATGAACATCATGGAATCGCGTATCAACAGCAAATTCAAGATGGCCAACTTCCGGATGTTCAAGCAGCAGGTCAATGGTGGAGAGGAAGAAACCTGTGATACGACTTACAACGGCGTTCCATGGTCGGACCTGAACACAGCAGCCAAGATTCAGGTCGGCATCGACATCATCAATGCTCTGTCTGATTTCTACAACGTCAATGCACCAATCTGGATTGATAACAGGGAATCTACAGTCAGAATACCGGACACCGAATCGCAAGTAATCAACCTGGTTGTGCGTGAGGGATCTGATCTGAGAGTGAGCGCACCGCAGCTTCAACTGGCAGAAGCATGAAGAAGCTAAGCAAGAATTGCTATCTGGGAGAAGAAATTACAGACTTAAGGCAGTTGGTCGATCTCTCCAAAGAAAGAAAGTCAATTGCTTTCAATGTAGGCACTCACACCTTCATTCGACCAGCTGCTTTTGTAATTCATTGGAGCGTGGCAATGATATCGAGATTCCAAATTTACCACGTAATCAATATTTCAAGCATTAATAAATCAGAATAAAATGTCAAATCAAGCACAAGTACCAGCAACACAACAGACAGCAGCTGTCGCAAAACCAACTGAGAAGAACATCACCGATCAGGTATTGGCTAAGATACAGGCCTTCGAAGAGTCGGGTGAGTTAAGAATTCCAAAAGACTACAGCGTCGGCAATGCCATGAAGGCAGCATGGATCATCATTCAGGAGGTTAAGGATCGAAACGGCAAGCCGGCACTCGAAGTTTGTACACCGGCAAGCGTTGCGAATGCACTACTCAAAATGGTAGTCTGGGGATTGTCTCCTCTTAAAAAGCAATGTGACTTTATCGTCTATGGTACTACTTTATCGTGTGATCCGGAATACACAGGTAACATTGCCCTTGCTAAAAGGTATGGAGGTTTGAAGTGGATCAAAGCCAATACTATTTTCGAGAAAGATGATTTCCAATGGGAAGTGGATCCGGAAACAGGCAGGAGAAGGATACTGAAACATGCTCAGGCATTGGAGTCTTTCGGTTCGGCCAACTT
>DASYHR010000020.1:0-2925 GCA_035998385.1 Dyadobacter sp.
TGCGGCATCCATTGCCAAATATAACAACCGTATGTCCTCGCCTATATCTACACCGGGTGGAGAAGTAGGAATACCTGCTTCCAAAGCAGCTGGCTACTATGCACAGTCGTTGGCCGCTTCTGAAGAGATTATCAACAGCGGTATGTATCAACTTTATAATACCAATCCGAACGCGGGAGAAAATTTCTATGAAGCCATTACCAAAAAATCGGCGAACAGAGAAGTTATTCTTGCTCAGGATTTTCTGATCAGTAAAGACAAACGGCATGGATTTACATATGATAACATTGCCCGTAACGTACGTGAAGACAATCTTTCTTCCTCGTCTATCACGCCTTCTCTGAATCTGGTTGAAGACTATGAGTATTTAGACGGAACATCCGGTGAACTGAAAACCAGAAATGCAGGAAATACGGATTATATCTATTATGATAATCTTCAGGGTGTGTTTGCCAACAAGGATGCGAGGCTATATGGTACCATCATCTACCCAGGCACTACTTTCCGTGGCACGCCGGTTCAGATTCAGGCAGGTGTGAAAGTTTGGAATGCGGCAACGAACAGTTTTCAGAATGTAGAATCCAATACGCTTGGTTCAAACTATGAGGATGGAGGTTTGCTGACGGGCGCTTCAGGTCCGCAACGTGCGCAGACAGAAGTTACCAACTCAGGTTTCTATCTGAGAAAGTATGTGGATCAAACTGCCATGTCAAGTACCCGCGGTATCCGCAGCGATATGTGGTGGGTTCGTTACCGTTTGGGTGAAATCTACCTGAATGCCAGTGAGGCTGCATTAGAAACCGGAAAAACTGCCGATGCCTTGAAATATGTCAATGCTGTTCGCGAACGCGCAGGCTTCGGTGCAAATAGTCTGAAAGCGCTCACAATCGAAAAACTACAGAATGAAAGACGTGTAGAGCTTGCCTTTGAGGATCACCGCGTTTGGGACCTGAAAAGATGGAGAATTGCACATGAAGTGTGGAATGGTAACGTGAATAATCCTGACGCGATGATCTATGCACTTTATCCTTACCGCGTAATTCGTCCGGGGCATCCTACACACAACAAATACGTGTACGACAAACTGGTAGCACCAAGGTTCAGAGCTCCACGCTTTTTCCAGCTGGGTAATTACTATTCATCTATTGACCAGGTGGTGATCGACAACAATCCCAAAATCGTCCGGAATCCATTCCATTAATCGTCTTCAATCATGATCAAGAAATTCATACTTCCGACAAAGCTGTTTCTGGTAGCGCTTCTCACAGCAGGCATCATGTCCTCCTGCGAAAAAGATAACCGGGCAGAACCTAAATCCGTTCTGAAAGGGCGGGTTGTATACGAAGGCCAGCCTGTAGGTGTCCGCTCGAACGGCGTACAGCTGGAAATCTGGCAGCGTGGCTACCAGCTATTTACCAAAATCCCTGTTTACGTGAATCAGGATGGTACTTTTTCTGCTTCGTTATTCGACGGAGATTACAAACTGGTACGCCTTCGTGGCAACGGACCTTGGGTAGATAATACAGATACCATTGCTGTGTCGCTCCGCGGAACGCAGGAGCTGGACGTGCCCGTGAAGCCTTATTTTGTATTTCAAAATGACAGCTATTCTAAAGGAGAAGGAAAAGTTTCCGCCACTTTCAACCTGAAACAGGTAGATGCTTCCCGAAATCTGGAGCGGGTGAATTTGTATATCGGCACAACGATGATCGTAGATCCGAACAACAACGCGGGTAACGTTCAGAAGGTGGCTGCAGATATCACCAACTTATCTCAGCCGATTACATTAACCGCTACACTCTCTGCAGCATTAGCAGGTCGCGAATATGTATATGCGAGAATCGGGGTGAAAACATCCGGCGTAGCTGAAATGGCATTCGGAGTTCCGCAAAAAATAATGCTGAAATAATATGGTAAAGCACTTTGCTTTCCTGTTCATTGCAATCCTGGGCGCTACTTTTTCCAGCGCCCAGGATTCTTTGTTAACAGACGTACCTGTTCACGACCCGGTTATGATCAGGCAAAACGGCACCTATTACCTCTTCGCGACAGGGAGAGGAATAAGTGTGTGGTCATCCGAAGACATGAAAGGTTGGAAAAAGGAAAAATCGGTTTTCAGCGCACCTCCTGAATGGGCGGTGAAAGCAGTTCCAGGTTTTCGTGGGCATATCTGGGCACCGGATATCTCGTTTTACCAGGGACAGTATTATCTCTATTACTCTATTTCCACTTTTGGCAAAAATGGTTCGTGTATCGGTCTTGCTACAAATAAAACCTTAAATCCTGCAGATCCCGATTTTCACTGGACCGATCATGGAAAAATGGTAGAGTCCGTCCCCGGCAGGGATGAATGGAATGCGATTGACCCTAACCTGGTCATCGACGAAAATAAACAACCATGGCTTTCCTTCGGCTCATTCTGGAATGGACTGAAACTGGTCGCATTGGACCAGAATGCCAAAAAGATCGCCGTTCCGCAAAGATGGTATACATTAGCGAGTGTACCAGGCAGTTTAGTAAAGTCAGATTCGTCAGCCGGCAAAGGCGCAATTGAAGCACCATTCATTTTTAAGAAAGACAAATATTATTACCTGTTCGCTTCCTACGATTACTGCTGTAAGGGAGAAAAAAGCACTTACAAAATGCGTGTAGGCCGCTCAGAAAATCTTACCGGCCCTTATGTGGACAAGGACAATGTTTCACTAAAACAAGGCGGAGGAACGCTGTTGCTGCAAGGCGATAAAAACTGGCACGGCGTGGGCCATAATTCAGTCTATACATTCGATGGTGACGATTATCTGATCTTCCATGGATACGATGCCAGGGACAAAGGAAGATCGAAACTTCGGGTTGAAAAATTAGGCTGGAACGAGGCAAACTGGCCGTATGTAAAAATCAATAATTGATACAAAATTGGTAAAATCT
>DASYHR010000081.1:0-4684 GCA_035998385.1 Dyadobacter sp.
TGCACTACTTTGCTGAAGTATTTAAGTGCTTCACCTGCATCACCTGTTTTGTCGAATGACGACCCGATAAAATATCTGGCATCGTACTGATGCTTGCTTGAAGGATAGCTATTCAGGAATTCTAGCAATGCCTTTTTAGCATTGTCATACTTTTCAGCATAGTAGAGATTGCGAACATTATCAAACTCAACTTCTTCCAGCTTTTCGTTACCCGGATTATTTTTGCGTACAACACCCAATACTTGCGTAAACTCTTCCGGACGCCCTACTGCCGAATAAGCTTCCTGAATACCTTCCAGGGCGCTGCTTGCCGACTGCGAATCTGAATACTCCGTTAGTATCTTTCTAAAATCGACAATCGCCTGCTCATATACCTGCAGGTTGTAGTAGGACTGAGCTCTTCTGAGCAATGCAGCAGGAATCAACAAACTTTTTGGTTTTTCATTGATCATCCTTGTGAAACCCTTCACAGCTGCAGAATAACTCTGATTTTGAAAATCGATATCTGCAATCTGGAAATAGGCATCATCCAGGTAGCGAGATTGAGGATAAGAACTGATCAGAAGCTCAAACTGACGTCTTGCTTCAGCCTCACGATTCATATATACATATGCTCTTGCTTTTTGGTACGTAGCATAGTCCTTATCCGATTTCCCGTTAATCGCTACTTTTTCATAAGTGCGAATCGCTTCATCGTAATTCTTAGCTGCCAGGTAGCAGTCGGCCAGGCGCGCATGAGCATCCTCAATAATTTGTGCATCTATACCATTCAGGTTAGAAACAAAGTCTTTGAAGTAACCCAGGGCCTGACTGTACTTTTTCTGATTATAATAAACGTAACCCAGCGCGTACAAACTTTTCCTTGCATAAATTCCGGCTTTAGGATTTTTAGCAATCTGATTATACAAAGCTGTTGCCTCGTCAGTCTTCTTCAACCCATACACTGACTCAGCCTTATAAAAACTTGCAGCATTGAATGTTTCTTCATCAATCGGGAATTTCAGTGACTTATCAAATAGCGCTACAGCGGCATCAAAGCGTTGTTGATTGAATTCAACGACTCCTTGATTGTAAGTCAGGCGCTGATAAGTGCCATTTATTTTAGCATTTCTTTTAGCAAGACCCTCAATGTACTTAATAGCGGCTACATTGTTGTTAGCACCGGAGTAGCCTTCCGCTACCAGCTCAGTCGCTTCCTCAATATGTTTACTTTGGGGAAACTGAGTCATAAAGGCATTAAATTCCTTAATAGCCTCATTGTTATTTCCGGTCTCCAGTTGGATCTTAGCATGGTTGTAAGAAGCCTCTTCTTTAACCACAGCATTGAAATCCAACTTAGCCGCATTGCCTAGGGACGTTAAAGCAAAGGTTGAATTATTTGTCTTTAAGTAGCTGACTCCCAACAAATAAGACGCGTACTGCGAAACAGAATCTTTGCCGGCTCCTACGTTTTTCAAAGCCTGAATTGTTCCTTCATAATTGTTGCTGCGAAACAGGGAATGTCCGTAATGAAGCGCAATGGCAGGAGGCACAGCTCCGGATTTCATTTTGTTATAGCGCTCGTAAGCTTTCACAGCGGCAGCATAATCTCCCTTCTCATAATGCACTTCAGCTACATATAATGCTACGTCATCCAGTTTAGTATTTCCCCTTTGCTGCGCAAGCGTTTTTTCTCCGTACTGTAGCAACTGATCATACTTCTTTTGCTGGTACAGCGAAGAGATGATCCAGTTAGGGACTTCATTTTTATAGTATGGATGGTTTTCGACCCTTGCAAAATCCTGGTATGCTTCGTCGAAATTGTTTTTCTGATAGTTGATTACCCCCGCATAAAACGAAGCGTCACCTGCATTAGCAAATGACTGATCAGTTTTGATCTGATTAAATAATGGAAGTGCGGCATCCGGCTGTTTCGTATTGTAGTACGACATCGCCAGCTGATACGTATTCTCTGTTCTTTTGGCTCCACCTCCGGGTAATTTAACAGCTTTCTCAAGGTAGGTTATAGCCTTTTCATATTCTCCGCCTTCATAGTAGTATTTTCCAAGGTCCCCATATACCTGCTGAGCCTTGGGATGCTCCCGGTGATTCTTCACAAAGCGATCTACCTGCACTTCAGCTTCCGGATAGTTGAGATAAAGTCCGGTAACTGCGATATAATATTCTGCTGTTACCTTGTTGTAATCGCCGGTACTCAGCAACTTATCTTCTGAATTGAGATACTCCCCGAATTCATGTCTGGCGGCAACGAAATTTGATTTTTCGTAATACTCAAGTCCATTGCGAAAGTGAGCATCAGGCTCGGTAATTCCCAATGTACTCTGAGCCACCGCCGATGTTGCGCCGAATGCTAAGTATAACCCAAGGGAATAAGTGCTATGTTTCAAAAGCATAGGGGTTGGTTTGATGAATTGTTTTATTTTTTCGTTGTATTTCGACATATATGATCTAATGTGCTTTTGGGAATCTCCTTGGTATCAGAACTGAACAGGTATCTAACGAAAACCTCCTTAAAACCGTATACGTAGTATGCGAAGGTAGTTTTTTATACCAATCCGTTTTAAAAAATCACCTCATTTCTTAGCAATGTATCATGGAACTGAGCGCCCATTGTCTCAAACGTGCGGGTCACAGCGGTGAGAAACTGGCTATCCATACACTTTTCAATTTCTTCGATGGTTTCGACCTCATATTGATCGATTTTGTAAGTTTGCTCAAACATCCCGATTTCGATCTTAATGATGTACTTGTTATTCCATTGGTATATACCAATCTTGAACTCTTTATTGGGTATATCTTTAATATATCTCATTACAAACAATTTTTCTCAAAAGTAATCATTTCAGAACTCTAATGAATTTCCAATCTCTAAACAAATATTTACTAAATATTTTAGTATTTTTAACGCTAAGTTGTGGCAACCAAAAAAAGAAAGATGCAGCTGATTTCTTCCTGAAGGCTAATCGTGAGTTTCAACAAAAGAATTATACCGAGGCTCTGCGATTGTATGACGAAGCAATTAATAAGAATTCTGACTTTGCGGATGCATTTATGAACAAAGGTATTTGTCTGATGAAAATGGGGCAACCAAAAGATGCTTATGAGGTTTTGACAGAAGCAATAGAAATTGACCCTACCCTCACACAGGCAAACCTCGTGCGATCGGAAGTAGCACTGATTTTGGGAAAAACGACAGAGGCAGATGCTGACTTGAAACTGATTGAAAAGGATTATAAAGATTCTTCCAGGTACTTTCTGATCCGGGGGGATTTGTTCCAGGCCAGAAATGAAACTGCTCGTTCTTTGTCTGATTATGACAAGGCTATTCTACTCGACTCAACCAACGCTGAGGCACTCGTTAACCGGGGAGCACTTTATTACAATCAAGCCAACTTCGAACTTGCGCAGCACGACTTCCGTAAAGCACTCATCATTCGTCCTTCTCAAATTGAAGCATTGAATAACCTCGGACTGATCGCTACACACCAGCAGAAATACGAGGAAGCCGTAGGGTTGTTTGATCAGATATTACATTTGAATCCGGCGAATGCACTTGCTCTGAATAATAAAGGTTATGCCTTTTTACTATCCGGAAAATTAGCTGAAGCGCTCAAGTTAATTGACAGATCGCTAGACATTATGCCGGGCAACGGCTACGCGCTTCGTAATTTGGGAATCTATTATATGAAATCCGGAGAAACAGACAAAGCACTGGCTGAGTTCAACAAAGCTATTGACATTGCAGAGCCCGTGGAAGAGTTATATGGACTAACCGGTCAGGCCTATATGCAAAAGAAGGACGTTGCCAGTGCATGCAAAATATGGAAGCAGGGATCAGTTCTGAAAGATGCTCTGGCCATTTCAGAACTGAAAATAAGCTGCAAATAATATCTACGGATTCAGCAAGCGCTTGAATTGTTTCCAAACTCTGGTATTCTCTTCCGGATCTGTAAAAACTTCCAACAGGCAGATCTGGTTACATTTCCGGAAAGACGTCAGTTCATTGCCCAGGTCTTCCACCCTATTTACGGAAAAATACTTCATGCCGGCATCTTCTGCAGTTCTTCGGGCTGTGTGTTGATGCCGGGTTTCAAAGCAGGACTCTAATTCAGGTTGTTTTGCAGGACCGTCAATCATCCTGAAAATATTTCCTCCTCCATTATTCACAACCACAATTTTCAGATTTTGCGGAAGTGAATTGATCAGCAATCCGTTACGGTCGTAAAGGAATGAAACATCCCCTATAAGCAGCGTTGTGGGGCAATCATTTACCAGGGCCGCTCCTATGGCGGTGCTCAGAGAACCGTCGATTCCACTCGTACCTCTGTTACAAAATACAATAGCACGATCAGGAGTGGTTAACGCATTTACATAACGAATAGGCATACTGTTACCTACATGCAACTGTTCACCGTCAGCAAGCTCAGCCATCACTGAATTGACAACTGTCAGATCGTTAAGTGCATGTTGGGCTACCAGAAAATCCTGACTTTTACGTCTTGCTTCGTGTTCTTTTGATAACCACTTTTCTAAAAATCCTGCATCATTTTCGGGCTCAGCATTTTCGGTAAAAAGCTGATAATCTATTTTCTCAAAGAGCTGGCTAAAGAAATAGTCCGGAGATACAGCTATTTGTCTGGTTACAGATTGTAACGGATCGGCCCATACCCCGTCGTTTACGATA
>DASYHR010000096.1:0-2015 GCA_035998385.1 Dyadobacter sp.
GTGGTTACAGGATTGAAGATATTGAAGACCCCATCATCCAAAAGGTACGTTACCTTGACAAACTTATCGACGAGCTCGCGAAAGGGAAAAAGATGGAGAAAATTCTCAGGCAGTGAGTCTTTGTCCATTTTGCCTATTACAGCGCGAATCAATTCTGCCCGGTCAATCCGAAAAGGCCTCTTACATCAACCACAAAGGCCTTTTTTGAATATGCGTCAAAGCTGTCTGCAAAAGCGGTCAGCTTTTGTGTTTTGTGCCCATCAGTCGAAACTAAGATACACCTTCTTTCAGAATCCGTGAATTGCATACAAGCTTCGGGGTTTTGCATACATCCGTCGTTGCGAACGTGGTGATATTTGCATAACAAAAAACAAAGAGCATGGAAATCAAAAAAATAAAATTAGGTAGTCAAGGTTTGGTAGTCCCGGCTATTGGTCTGGGTTGCATGGGAATGACAGGTTTTGAAGAGGCAAATACATACGGTCCGGCTGACGAAGCGGAAGCGATCGCGACCATACAGCGTTCTTTGGAATTGGGCGGCAACTTTCTGGATACTGCTGACCTTTACGGTCCGCTAAAAAATGAACAGCTGATCGCAAAAGCAATTCAGGGAAACAGAGACAAATACATCATTGCTTCCAAGTTTGGCTGGGAAATTGACGACAATAACAAAATCACATGGGCTATTAACGGACAGAAAAAGTACGTTAAAAAGGCACTTGAACGTTCTTTGAAAAATTTGAATACCGATTATATTGATCTGTATTACATGCACAGACTCGACAAGAATACACCGGTTGAAGAAACGGTCGAAGCAATGAGCGAGCTGGTCAAAGAGGGAAAAGTTGGGTATCTGGGCCTGTCGGAAGTATCTTCTGAAACTGTGCGCAAAGCACATGCTATTCATCCGATTACTGCCGTACAAAGCGAGTATTCACTATTTGAACGCACTGTAGAAGAGCGTGGTGTTCTTCAAACGCTTGCTGAGCTGGGCATAGGGTTTGTGCCCTACTCACCTTTGGGACGCGGATTTTTGTCCGGCGAAATTCGCAGCATCGATGATCTTCCGGAAAACGACTTCCGACGCGGTATTCCCCGTTTCCAACAGGAACATTTCTACAAAAACATTGAACTGGTGAAGGCAATCGAGCAGATGGCATCGGAGAAAAACATCTCTTCTTCGCAGCTGGCCATCGCATGGATTCTCAGCAAAGGATTTGTCCCTATTCCCGGAACAAAAAGAAGAAAATATCTGGAACAAAACATAGCTGCAGCCAGCATTGGGTTGAACTCAGACGATCTGACCAAACTTGAAAATATCGTCCCATTGGGCACCGACACCGGGAAACCCTACGACGAGTTCAGTATGGGGCTAATCGATTAACAACCAGCGAACGGCTGCATAACATTTTGTGCAGCCGTTTATTTACTTTTACATCATGAACGCTATCTCATCTGTTTCCCAATTCCACCGGCTACTCACACTTCCCGAGCCGCGCCATCCCCTGGTGAGCGTGATTAACCTTGCTGAAAGTGTGTTCTTACAGGATGACATTTGGAAAGGTTTCGTGAACAGGTTCTACTGTGTTGCACTCAAAAGGGAGGCGACAGGCAAAATCAAATACGGGCAGCAACATTATGATTACGATAAAGGCGTGCTCAGCTTTACTGCTCCGAATCAGGTGCAGTATCTGGACCTTCAGACTGTGGAGTGCGGGTCAGGTTATTTGCTGATATTTCACCCTGATTTTCTTCTGACTCACCCGCTTGCTACGAGCATTCATACTCATGGCTTTTTCTCTTACGCAGTCAATGAAGCTTTACACCTTTCTGCCGAAGAGGAAGATGATCTGGTTGGTATTCTTCACAAAATTGACAAGGAATGCACGCACATTGACAAACACACGCAGGAGATTATTTTGTCACAAATTGAGCTATTGCTCAACTATTCACAACGTTTTTATGAGCGGCAGTTTTTCACCAGAAAAAATCTGAACCACCAGATTCTCATCAAA
>DASYHR010000114.1:0-3144 GCA_035998385.1 Dyadobacter sp.
AGCTGGCCTGTTTTCTTAGCTGGCCCGAGCGTGCCGGCAATGTCAGTCGTTTTTTTAAGATTGAGCACCATTTCGGAGCCCTGCTTCTTAATTTTCTGACTTGCAACATGTTCACTGGTATAGTCAGCCACTGCAGCAGAAAATATCACCAGATCGCTGGACTCGAAATTCGACTGCGTAGCCTGAAACATCTCTTCCGCGGTATGAACCTTGATAAGCTTTATATCAGGATCAGGGAGTTGCAGCGAAACAGGGCCGCTCACCAACGTAACCTGTGCGCCAGCCATAGCAAAAGCATGCGCAATAGCATAGCCCATTTTTCCGGAAGAGCGGTTACTGATGTATCTGACGGGATCAATCGGTTCAGCAGTAGGGCCGGCTGTGATGAGTACCCGTTTGCCTTTAGCAACTTGTTTAACAGCAAAGAATTTTTTTAGCTGATCAATGATTGTCTCAGGCTCAGCGAGTCTGCCATCGCCTACAAGTCCGCTGGCAAGTTCCCCATGTCCGGGCGCTATCAGATGATTGCCGTAAGATTGTAAAGTCTGAATATTTCCGGAGGTAGACGGGTGTAAGAACATGTCTACATCCATCGCTGGCGCAAAAAATACTGGACATCTGGCGGAAAGGTATATCGTAGTTAATAGATCATCCGCCATGCCATTAGCGAGGCGTGATAATGTCTTTGCTGTGGCAGGCGCAATGATGATGGCGTCAGCCCATAACCCAAGCTCGACATGGTTGTTCCAGAGATGGGTGCTGTCTTTGACAAAAGAGATAAGAACCTGGCGTTTGGAGAGTGTTGCCAGAGTAAGCGGCGTAATAAACTCAGTTGCCGACTTAGTCATCACTACCTGAACCTCCACGCCTTGTTTAACCAACAGACGCACCAACAGAACTGATTTGTAAGCAGCAATACTGCCGGTTACACCCAGAATTATTTTTTTTCCTTTCAGATTCAATCTTTCAGCGGATTTGACTATAAAAGAAAACCAGCCGTACGAATAAGAAATTATTAATACGGCTGGCTTTTTGAAAATATCAGATACTATTCTTCTGAATTATCGCGGATGCTATGGTAAGTTTTACCATCGATGAATTCATCAATAGCAATGCTTCCTGCCTTTGGCATACGCTCGTAGAATTTAGAAATCTCAATTTGCTCACGGTTTTCAAAAACCTCTTCCAGGTTATCTACGCCGGAAGCAAATTCAGCCAGCTTGTTATTCAGCTCTTCTTTCATTTTGCTTGAAATCTGACGAGCTCTTTTTGAGATCACAGATACTGACTCATATAGATTTCCTGTTACATCCGCGATTTTATCGGTATCGCGGGTAATGATGGATGGATTCGTTGCCATGCTTACTTAATGGATATAGTTTAAATTTTTAAAACGTAATTGGTTCAACAAAAGTTAGTTCTGAACTTTTGTTTCCGGAGTAGCGGGAGCAGTAACCTTTGCAGGTTTTGCGCCGCCATTGGTATCGGGTTTTGTTTCAAGCGCTCTTCTTTGAGATTCAACCTTTGCGAGTGACACCAATTGGTCATTGCTATTGTCGAACATTTTCTCTGCATCCCGCACATATTTCCCGGAAGGATACTTGTCTACCAGTTGTTCGTAAAACTTAAGAACATCCTGATATCTCTCTTTTTGTTTATCGTAAAAGCTGTTCGAGGCCAGGTTGTACTGAGACTCCACTTTCAAAAATGCAAGTTCTTCGTTATACTTCGAATCAGGGAAATCCTTCTTGAAATTTTCAATAGAGATTACAGCTGATTTAAGCGAAGCCATGTTAAAATCGCTGATCTTATAATAAAGCTTCACTTTTTCGTATTCTTTACGTTCCAGCTTCGCTCTAAGCTCAAGAATATATTTTGTACATTCCTCACGGAAAGGGCTGTCCGGATAGGCATTGATAAAGTCCTGAAGTGACGCTACTGCAGTATGTGTACTTGCCTGATCCAGGTTGAAAGGAGCGGAATCCTTATAAAGCGAAAAGGCGTGCATATAGAGAGCCTCCTGAGCGAAGTCGCTTCGTGCATACGTATCATAGAACTTCTTAAAAAGGAACTGACTGGTATTGTACTGACCTTGCTGATATTGGGTATACGCATAATAGAACTGAGATAGCTCCGATTCCGTACTTCCTTTAAGAAGAGGTATTAACTCTTCAAACAGTAATCCAGAGCGATAGAAATCACCCTTCTTATAATAGGTCATGGCGGCATCGTACTTCTGTTGATCCGTTCCCGTCTTCTGTAATTTTGAAAATTTACTACAGGAAGTAATGACTAATACTGTAATAATGAGCAAGCAATAACTTGCCAGACTGTTTTTTCGCATATAACCGCAAAGGTAATAAAAAAGCTACACCATCCATAACGAAAGGGTAGCTGAATAAAGTGTTTTAAAAGTTCTATTGCTGATGACGTACAAGCATTTTTTTAGTAGCAACCTTTTTACCCTCCAGTGAAAGCTGATAAAAATACAGTCCGGTTGGCATCACTGTGGTATCAACGGTAAGTTTCCTGTTGTTTTTATTCAAAACGTATTCATTCATCTTAGTACCCAGCACATTATAAAAAATAACTTTCGCATCCCGCAAATCTCCCGTAATGTTGTAGTCCAGCTCAGCACGTTCGCTGGCAGGATTGGGATAGATATTCGAAACTGTAATGGCGTCGCTGATGTACAGTTGTTCTTCTGTTTTGATAGCTGATTCAACAGGGATAGCTTTCTTTTCAATATTTTTCGCTACGAGCTCTGCCTCCTGTACACCTGTACTTTCGGGTGCAACTGTATTGGAAAACAAAAAGGTTCTGTAAAATTTATTGAGAGCCTTCGGACTCTGCAATGACAATGGTTTATAAGTAAGACCTGACGGTATGGCAGCAAATGACAGATTTTCAGGAGATGCTGCTTTTTTCTTGTTAGACATATTTAGCCGGCTCCCGCTTGGAACGGATTGCGCCGCTAACCCCTGCCAGGCAAGCATCGTAATTGTCAATAAGTAAAGTATAGTTTTTTTCATAGCTTAGGTTCTGTAATAACTTCAAACTGGATCGCCCCCTCGCCCTCAATTTCGTATCAGAAGTATGTTACAAAAATATACAGAAATAAATGTATTTTCAAAATATATTGTG
>DASYHR010000784.1:0-1835 GCA_035998385.1 Dyadobacter sp.
TCAGAGAATATGTTTTTGGTCATGATCGGGTAATACTCAGGTCAAAAAAATAACCGCAAAGTAAACGACGAGGTTCACATTTGCGGCTAGTAATCTTCTATTCGTGGCTATCGCAGGTTGCTGTAAGGATGGTCCTTCACAACAGGGATATTTTTCGCAATCAGTTTGTGAATGTCTTTGAGATACCCTTTTTCTTCCGCGTCACAGAAAGAAAGTGCAATTCCTTTCGCTCCGGCTCTCCCCGTTCTCCCGATACGGTGAACGTAAGTTTCAGGTATATTAGGAATCTCATAATTGATCACGTGTGTCAAATCGTCCACGTCAATTCCACGAGCTGCGATATCTGTAGCAACGAGTACACGCGTTGTCTGACTTTTGAAATTTTTCAATGCATTCTGACGTGCATTCTGAGATTTGTTCCCATGGATAGCTTCAGAAGTTACGCCTGCTTTGCGCAAGACCTTCACTACTTTATCTGCACCGTGTTTTGTTCTGGTGAAAACCAATGCAGTGGCAATAGACTGATCGCTCAGAATATGCAGCAGCAAAGAGTTTTTATCTGATTTGTTTACGTAGAATACCGACTGATTGATCGTATCAGCAGTAGAGGATACAGGAGTAACTTCTACCTTGGCTGGTCTTGTCAGGATCGTATCTGCCAGTGTCATGATCGCAGGAGGCATGGTAGCCGAGAAAAACAGCGACTGACGTTTTGCAGGCAAAAGCTTCAAAATCTTTTTGACATCATGCACAAAGCCCATGTCAAGCATACGATCCGCTTCGTCCAATACGAATATCTCAAGCTGATTCAATTTAATAAATCCCTGATTGATCAAATCCAGCAAACGGCCCGGCGTTGCGATCAGTATATCCACACCTCTGTGTAGCGCATCTGTCTGTGGCTTTTGACCAACTCCTCCGAAAATCACAGTGTGTTTTACATCTGTGTGACGTCCATAAGCCGAAAAACTATCCCCGATCTGAATGGCCAGTTCGCGGGTAGGGGTGAGGATCAATGTTCTGATTCTTGATTTCTCCCACTTTTCCAAAGGTTTCTGCTGGAGAAGCTGCAAAATAGGTATAGCAAATGCTGCTGTTTTACCTGTTCCGGTTTGTGCGCAGCCCAATAAATCTTTTTGTTCGAGAATAAATGGTATTGCTTTTGACTGAATAGGCGTAGGTTTTGTGTATCCTTCTTCTGTCAGAGCCCGAGATATAGGCTCAATGAGGTCTAATTCCTGAAATGTCATTTGGTTGTGTTAAAGCGCTCTACCAAAAGATTTCATCAATGGAAAGAGCAAAAAATAAATCAAATGTACAGCAATCCGGCGTGTACATCTATCGTCTAACAGATTCACGGGTTTATTCGTTCACTGTATATACGAAGCTGCATGTTGATTAAGGAAACAAGGGTTTACCAAAAATGTAAAACTATACAACCTTTGTGATGTTTTTTGTTTCTTTACCAATGTAACCAGAAGTCAAACTTTCGGATTTGCATTTTATCCTTCATAAGCTAACAAAAACTTCAAAATGAAAAAGCACTTATTCCTTCTTCTGATTCTCAGTACGTTCGTTTCGTATAGTTACGGGCAGGATGTGATTGTGCGTAAAAACGGAACAACTGTCAAAGGCAAAGTAACGGAGGTTGGTATCGATAAAATCACTTATAAACTTGGAAAAGATGTTGGAGGCGCCAATTTCATTATCCGAAAGAGTGAGGTTAAACAGATTGAATTCGAAAATGGCGAAGTCGTGATGATGAATCCGAGGCAATCGGGTGAAAAAGGAACTTCTGCCAACAATATGGATGAGGCATTTGGACGAAATATGAT
>DASYHR010000121.1:0-1914 GCA_035998385.1 Dyadobacter sp.
GGGATTCACTTTCTGGAGCCATGATATTGGAGGTTTTACGATGAAAACACCGGAAGACCTGTACCGCCGCTGGTTGCCGATGGGGCTTTTGAGCTCACACACCCGCACGCACGGACAAGCTCCGAAAGAGCCATGGGAGTATGGAGAAGCATTTCAGGATTATTTCAGAAAGGCTGTAGAAATGAAATATAAACTGATGCCCTACATCTACACGCAATCGAAGCTGGCGTCGGACAAGGGGTTACCCATGGTGCGGGCTTTACTGGTAGAATTTCCACAGGATCCAGGCGCCTGGCTGGTTGATAATCAGTATATGTTTGGTTCTGATTTGCTGGTTGCCCCCCTTTTCGAAAACGGGAAATCTCGCCAGGTATATTTGCCAAAAGGGAAATGGGTAGATTACCAGACAAGGAAGGTGTACGAAGGTGGCTGGCATCAAATTGAAACGGGTGAGCTGGATGTGGTACTGATGGTGCGTGAAGGCGTAGTGATACCTCACGTCCGGGTGGCGCAGTCAACCGGAGATATTGACTGGGATCATATCGAATTACAGAGTTTTGCCAATACCGGAGAAAAAGCAGTACTGCAACTTTTCCTTCCAGATCAACAAGAACTGAAAGAAGTAGCGGTGACCAAAAAAGGAAACAAGCTGTCGGTGAGCCGTGATCCTTTTGCAGGGAAAGTCAAATGGAGCCTGAAATAACGGAGAAAGCTATTTACCCTTATCAACAGAATGCCAGTTGAGTACGTGGTAAGTTGCAGGAGTTTTGCCTACGTTTTTGATAGCGTGCAGCTGATTGGAAGCCTGGAATATGACAGCGCCCGGTCCGGCAGGTTTGATTTGCCCGTTTACGAGTGCTTCCAGATTGCCCTCTTTGATGATGATAATTTCTTCATTCGGATGGCGATGCGGAGCGTGTGATGACTCGCCCGGATTCAACGTAGTAACATGGCATTCAAGCTCTTCCAATGTGGCGGTTTTGGAACGGAAAAAAGATTTGACAGAGCCGGTTTTGCTATTTTTAGACGGAACTTCATCCAAATTGAAAATAGCTGAATCCATGATTTTTTCCTGCGAACTAACTGCCACTCCCGTCAGGGTAAGACACATGGTGCAGAAAGCAATGCCGAAGTCGCGTTTTGTAACTAACATAATGATGATAAATATTTGTTTATTCGTCGATTAAAGAAATGATAATCTGTGATATACTGCCGGGTGCTGAGATAAGTTATTGCAGCTGCTTTCCGCTTAATCGCACAAGATATGTAACTTGCGATAAACGCATAATTGAAAGTAATGAGCCAAAAATATATAGCGTTCCTTCGCGGAATTAATGTAAGTGGGAAGAATATGATCAAAATGCTGTCACTGACAAAATTGCTGCAGCAGGCCGGATTCGAAAATATTCAGACCTACCTGCAAAGCGGGAATGTGCTCTTCAACAGTGATATGCCGGATCGACGCGAAGTATCCATACTCATTGAAAAGAGAATAAAAACCGAGCTGGACCTGGATGTGCCTGTGCTTGTCTTTGGTGAGAAAGAACTGATCGCTGCTAAAGACAATAACCCTTATGCAGACGGAACGAAGGACGAAAGCGCACTGTATGTTACGTTTCTTGAATCCAGGGCAGACGAGACTCTCATCGAGAAAATAGAGAAAGAGAAATATCTTCCGGATGAATTTTCGGTTGAAGCAGATTTGGTCTATCTGTATTGTCCTGCAGGATACGGGAAGACCAAACTGAATAACAATTTTTTTGAAAATAAACTGAAACTGACCGCTACCACACGGAACTGGAATACGGTTTGTAAACTCGTTGAGCTGGCAGCAACTATATAAGTTCGGGTCTGATCAGGAGCGAAAATAGTTTGTAACCGATATTTTGTTGACAAAGGAAATTTAAGAGATTA
>DASYHR010000123.1:0-1578 GCA_035998385.1 Dyadobacter sp.
AAGTTGCACGAGGATTGATAACGCCTGATTCTATCATTTTTATGGACAAGTTCCATAAGCAATACTTTGTTTTCACCTACGAGCAATTAAGCAAAAAATACAATTTTGAATTGAATTTTGCACTTCTACAGTCCGTAATTGTCGGTAATCTCCCCTTCCCTGCCCAACCTGCTGATCGTTTTACCAAAAAGGAAAATTTCTTCGTCCTGAATCAGGATAAAGGCCGTATTGGTGTGCGCAATTATGTGGCCGGGGATAATAAAAAACTGACGAGACTGGATGCAGTAGAAAGCGGCACGAATAATACCTTCGCTTTGGAGTATACTGATTTCAAACCTGTCAATGACCTTCTTTTTCCGTTTACAAGTCTGGTAATGCTCAACGTAAAATCGATACAAGACGGAAAAGCGGCCAATACAAAAATCACATTGAAACACTCAAGGGTTGAGATTCAGGCACAGAGTCCCGGATTCCCGTTCAGCGTGCCATCCGGCTACACCCGCAAGCTGTAAAACCATATTGTATTTCAAATAATAGGGCAAAACAGTAAGTCTGCTTAACTTTGTCCGCCGATAAGGCATTTCAGGTTGATAAAAAAGATATATGCCCCTATATAAATCACACTATCGTTGCTTCATTTTAGTGCTTTTGCTTACGTTTTGTGCCATTTCGGGTGCATATGCGCAAAAGACAAGGGAACAGTTAGAAAAAGAGAAATCGGAGAACCAAGGCAAAATCAGAGATATCCAGAATATCCTGAAGCAAACTTCTTCGCAAAAGAATGTCAATCTTGGGCAATTGAGGGCGCTGAATCAGCAGATTAACACCTATAAAAAACAAATTGATCTTCTTTCGGACGATCTGGCTTTGCTGGATAAGGAATTGGGTGTATTGCAAAAAAAGCAACAGGATTTGACAGCCAGTTTGGCGAAGGTGAAGGAGGAATATGGTCATATGATTTACGAGGCTTCCAAACGAAATGCCTATATGAATCAGCTGGTATTTCTGTTTTCATCCGGAACCTTCAATCAGTTTGTGCTCAGATATAAATATTTAAAACAATATACTGAAGCACGGCAGGGACAGGTAAAGGAAATGGAAGTGCTCGAAAGTAAATTGCGTGCTGAAAGACAGCGTATTACGTCCAAGAAGAGCCAACAAAAGAATGTATTGGATACCCGGGTGACGGAAAACACCAAACTTGAAGGGCTTAAAGTGAAGCAGAATGAGGTGATTCAGGAGCTCTCTCAAAAAGAAGTGGAGTTGAGAAAGCAGATCGCTGAAAACAAACGTGCGAATGACTTTTTGGAAGCGAACATCCGCCGTATTGCGGAGCGTGAAAGAAGGGAGCGTCTGGAACGGGAGAGAAAGGAAAGAGAAGAGCGTGAAGCACGAAGAAAGGCCGAACGTGAAAGAATTGCGCGGGAGAATGCGGAAAGAGAAAAGAAAGGTGAAGCGGCTGTAAAAGAAGAACCGAAGGAAGAACCGGTTGTTTCGTCGGGCGGGATGAATGAGGAAGAATCTACACTTGCTTCGTCTTTCACAGCGTCGCAAGCCCGGCTTCCATGGCCGGTAAAA
>DASYHR010000127.1:0-1919 GCA_035998385.1 Dyadobacter sp.
GCTCCAGGAGTTAAATACACCCGAGCTCATCCCTGAAAAGTGAAAGTATTTTAACAAGCAAACGCTCCCAGAGACGAACGGAACATTTTAAATACAATTTTAAAACATAAACTATAATAAATTACACCTTTCCAAATACTCAGAATTTAATTCTTAAATTCTTTAAATAACCAAAATAAAACATCACAAATATTAACCAGCTTTTACCGAAATTATCGCATCTTAAAACGATATTAACTTAAAGCCGCAAGTAGCCTGTTACAGAGCATATTGTCATTTTTCTTTTTAGTTACTTTAACCAAAGTAAACATAAACAGGGAAGACTTATGAGAGCTAAATTACCATGGTTACTGTTGCTACTTCTCATGACAACGGTCGTGAAGGCACAGACAAGTTCGATCTCCGGTGTAGTTGTGGCGAAGGAGGACAATTTACCTATGCCGGGGGTAACAATTCGTGTTGCAGGCACTTCTACAGGAACGCAAACGGACGTCGATGGAAAATTCAGGATCGAGGTTCCTCAAGGTTCAAGATTAGTCGCTTCTTTTATAGGATATACCACGCTGGAAATTCCTGTAACCTCTCAAACCTATTACAGCATAACTCTGGTAGCCGAGGCAAAAGCGCTTCAGGAACTTGTGGTAGTAGGTTACGGCGAGCAAAACCGTAGAACGGTAACAGGGGCTATCTCATCCGTATCCGCTGAACAAATCAAAAATATTCCTAGCCCGAGTCCGGATCAATTGCTGCAAGGCCGCAGTCCTGGTGTGCAGGTAAGTGCTGGTTCAGGAGAGCCCGGAAGTGCCATTATGGTTCGTGTTCGCGGCGCAACTTCAATCAATGCAAGTTCGGAGCCATTATATGTAATAGACGGAGTTCCTATCGTATCTCAAAACCTGGCGCAGACCACCTTCGGACAGCCCAGTAATCCGCTTGCAGATTTGAACCCGTCAGATATTGAGTCGATGGAAATTTTGAAAGATGCATCGGCGACAGCGATTTACGGTGCCCGCGCTGCAAATGGTGTAATTCTGATTACCACCAAACGAGGCAAGGCAGGAAAACCGACAATCTCAATTTCATCCTATGTAGGAACCTCGAAAGCATGGAAAGACCCGAATGAACTCAGAGTGGACGGCCCCACTTTTGAAAGGCTACAAAATGAGGCATCGGCCAACAACTGGGTGGATACATATGGTTCGTTGACGGCATTAAACCCGTCCGGCGCAGCTTACAGAGCACCTTATGCAAATCCTGATGGTGCGATAAATACCAACTGGATTGATCCGATAATGCAGCGCGGTGCACTCTACAACATTGACGCATCTGTATCAGGAGGAAATGAGAAAATCAAATACCTGGTTTCGGGTAATACATTCAAGCAGGAAGGGATCATGAAACCCACTCTTTTTGACCGTAAAACTTTCAGAACTAATCTTGATTTCAGTGCTTCAGATGCGGTAAAGCTGGGAACAAGTATCTTCTATTCTACAAGTAAGAGGAACCGGATTCAGAATGGAAATAACATCAATTCAGCTTTGGCTAACGCATTCTTTTACCCAAGCAACATTCCAATCTACAATGCAGACGGGACCTATAATCGTCCCGTTTGGGAGAGTCCTGTGGCGATCGTGAATGAAACAGATTACCTGATGAATACTGATCGCATTATCGGTAATGTTTACGGGGATTGGAAAATCGCTAACGGACTTGTCTTCAGGACTAACTGGAGTATAGATAACAACTACATATCTGAAAATCAATACTCGAATACCAATCTGACTGCCGGTGCAGGTGTGGGCGGCACTGCCACCAATAGTGTCGTGAGAGATTTCAACTGGATCAATGAAAACGTGCTTACCTACCAAACCAGACTGGCAGGAAAACACAATTTCAACATTCTGGTCGGCAATACGCTT
>DASYHR010000129.1:0-2319 GCA_035998385.1 Dyadobacter sp.
CCGGTTGGTTTTGTCTGATCCGGTGATTACAGACCAGCTTTCCGCTGTTAGTTTTCAATTTGATAAAAATGAGAGTGACCTATTACGAAAGCACATCAGCAGACTTGCAGAGCTCCCGGAATTGCAGTTGGATTTAATTGAAAATGAAATTCGGGCGAATACGAATTCGCTATTGGGCTGAAAAGCGACCTTCGCTACCGATGAGCAATAATGCCATAACCTAAGACGTTTTTGCCTTCAATTACCGCCCCTTTCCTGAAGGCATCCGGCCCGCCTTTGGTATCAATTTCCAGGATGTGAACCGTATTATTTGCATGGCTCTTGAGGAATGAAGTGTATCTGCTGTCTGTGATCAAAGGCATTCGGGCAACACGTGCATCAGACTTGGGCACATTGTATTTTTGAATTTTTTTGGAAGGCAACTCCAGCCTTGCGAAGATATAGTGATCATTTGCAATGTCAGCGCAACCTTTCATTTTAGTGTCATCAACCAATACAGCCATCGCTTCATCTCCGTTTAACGCGTCAAGATGAAGAATATTAGCCGGTTGCTTCAATACCGCGGAAAGATCGAACAAATAACTTTCATCAAAAGAAGTCTGGTCTTTTTTGATCCGCAACACGCCTCCATAGACCTTATTATCGGTGATCGTGCCTAACACCGCGCCGCGGCATGCTGCCAGATAAAGATCTCCTGAGCCGGACTTTACAAAACTATTTGTTGAGACGGCTCCTACTTCAGCCGATATCAGATTTGTAGAAACGAGTCGGGGATTTGTCATACCCGGATAATCAAAAACCACGACATGAGCACCGCTGGCGAAATTGTTTTGAAAATCAAAATAAGCTGTGCCCATGATCACCTTTCCCGCGTGCAAAATGGCCCGGCCTATGCTCGACTTCCATGCCATGTCATGCGTTTGTTCCATGTACGGAAGCTGGTAAGTGCCACTCCCTGAAATTTTAAAATCAGGTATACTGATCGTCACCCATTTTACTTCAGGTTCCCCCCACTTAACAGGATCCATGATCAATATGGTATTTTTATCAAGCAGGTTTTGTGAAAAAGCCTGTTCACTGACGTATCCAGCTACCGGTATACCTGACTTTTCTGTGAGTGTGCCACGCGGATCAATCGTATATTGAAAAAACTTCTTCTCCGGCTGGCTGTAAAAATATACATAGTTTTCTGACTGGATCAAACCTTTGGCATCATATGGTTTCCCGCTATTGGCGGTATGAATCGTGTCTCCAAAAAGGTTATTCGCAGGAATAGCATAGCCAACGCCATCCACACTCAAGCCCAACGAGTAATGCCGGGCTGAACCTGATTGGCTGCCCTGATCAGAGTTACATCCCCAAAAAAGTAATAGTCCAAATAGAGACCAAAGATGTCTGAATGAATGGTGCCGCATTGGTTGTAGTAGAAAACTTATTATACGGCAAATTAAAGCAACACTTCGCTTACTTACAACAAAGTTTGTAGTACTCCACCGTAGTTTCATACAACTAGCTTGTGTGTTTTTTGATTAAAGAATACAGTTTTAATTTTCAATCATGAGAATAAATTTGAAACACGCGAGATAAGCAGGCCGACATAAAGGTCTGTCAACCAGCAGAAAATCATTTTTTCAAACCACTCAGAACACACTCGATCAACATTTTGTTGGCTGGAGAATGCGTATTGTAATTTCCTCCGGTGAGCACAGCTACCATATTTACTTCCGGCCAAATAAATATACGCTGACCGCCATTTCCTTTGGCCGCTTTACCCTCGTAGTTCACGCCGCCCGCAGTGAGCGATTCTCACCACCACAGATATCCATAGTCAATTCCGTCCACGACAGACTGCTTCGTAAGTGATTGATGTACATATTCCTGTGGAATAATTTGTTCACCCAGCCAGTTGCCATGGTTGAGGTAGAGCAGGCCTAACTTGGCCATGTCCCGCGGACGCAGGTGTACCTGTCCGAAGTCATCCTGGTGTTTATTGTCTGTAATAAAATCCCATTTGAAGCTTCTGATGCCCAGAGGATTGAAGAGAAACTTTGCTGCGAAATCAGATAAGCTGGATTTTGATGCCCGTTCAATGATTCCGCCAAGCACTATGGTATTGCCCGAACAATAATTCGGCTTTTGACCAGGATTTCCATCCATTGGCAGGTCTAAAATTGACTTGATCCAGTCATCGGTTTGATAGATTTTTGTCTCATTACCCGGGGAGTTTTGGTCGTAGTCGTTACAAGCCAACCCCGATTGCTGCGTAAGTATATTCCGGATCGTAATGGCCTGCTTCTGTGCATCAAGATTTTGCAACTG
>DASYHR010000194.1:0-2817 GCA_035998385.1 Dyadobacter sp.
AAATCTCCCATTTTGAAACCAATAAAACGATGCGGAATACCGTTCACTTCAAATGCAGGCAGCTCTTCCAGATTACCGATCAAAATAGGGCTATCGTACAAAACATCGAAATCCGGTGCCTCGAATACATGTTTGCTTTCAGGAATTGCATCCAAACCCGTTGCTACATCAGCCCAGTCTTCGGGAGGAATGATAGTAACTCTCGCGCCCCTGGCAATCCCGCCTTCCGGATAAAGAAACAGACCTGTTGGTACAATATAGCCATGCTCCTGATCCAGTAAACTATTCGCAACGAACGGTTTGACTGCCTTCACATCATATTCAACCGTAACTTCATCTGTTTTCAAATATTCAATAGTCCAGGCATTTTTGCCTGCTCTACCCGAAACAAGTTGCTTTCCGGACCCATCTTTTGCTATAAATCCTGAGACAGCATCCGCGTAATTCATGAGCTGGTAATACCCCGGTGACCAATTGGGCATTTTCAGAGTCATTGCGTCCGGATGTTCTGAACTGAATTTCATAACAACATGAAAGGTCTGATTTGCCGGATTCTCCATGGTGACGGTAAACGAGACCTGGCTGGAAGCACGCCCGTATGTTAACACCGAGAGAAGAGATAAGGTTGTAATGAGTAACAGTCTCCTGAGATAAAGCGACTCTTTCGTAAAAACAAGGATAGGTGTCATGCGTTGTGATGGGTGGTAAGTCTCACCAAAAATAAAGATTCGGGGCGCAACTCATTTCGTTGCCACTACCCAAAACAAGAACTGGCAACAATTGGTAAACACTTGGTTAAAATCCATCCTTATGACGTCCAAAGTTGGCAATTGAAAACTATGTATCTGGCAAACTTCTTAGCTTTGCAAACCATTTCTGACTTAAACATTTACTCTTCGCCCATGATCAAATTTGCCTACACGATACTGTATGTACGAGACGTTACCCGCTCCGTTACATTTTACGAAAGTGCATTTGGATTTGAAAGAAAGTTTATTTCGCCCGATAACGATTATGCCGAACTCATCACCGGTGCCACCACACTTTCATTCGCTTCGCTGGAATTGGCAAAATCCAACCTTCCCGACGGATTTACAGAAACTGATCCCGAAAAACCAGCGCCGGCTATGGAGATCGGCTTTGTGACTGATGAGGTTCAAAAAACAGTGGATGCGGCTTTACTAGCCGGGGCTACTTTAGCAGCCGGACCAAAAACGAAACCATGGGGACAGACGGTGGCATACGTAAGAGACCCCGATGGTTTTCTGGTAGAGATTTGCACTGAGGTAGCGTAAAAGAAAACCGCAGTTTGCTTACAATAATACGACCGGCTTATTGTCTTCCTTTGGCCTGGTCGTGTTTTTGTATTCGCTGGATTCAATCTTCGTAAGTGTCAGTTTAAGATAAACCGTATATTCTGACTGCTGATCAACAATACACAGTTCATGTTCCGGATACAGCATTGCTAGTCTCTTTTTTACATTGGCAAGCCCCAACCCTCCTGTTACTGATTTCCTCGTGATTGGCTTGCTATTTTTCACAGATAATTCCAGCTCGGCATCATTCAGTTTGATATTGATTGTAACCCAGGATTTCTTTGACGTTGCAGCTACTCCGTGTTTGAACGCATTTTCGACAAAAGTAATCAGTATGAAAGGAGCAATGACTACTGATTGAGTGCCATCTATGGGAAAACTGCTTTCAAGTGTGATTCTTTTTGACATTCTTAACTGTTCCAAAGCCACGTAATTCCTCATAAAGTCCAGCTCTTTTTCCAATGGAACGACTGTGCCTGCTGTTTCATACAAAGAATAGCGCATCATTACCGACAATTGCTGTACGATCTGTGCGGCTCTTGGATTCTCTTCCTCCGTTAGCGAATAAATACTGTTAAGTACATTGAAAAGAAAATGCGGATTCACCTGGCTTTTCAGAAAATCGAGTTCAAGTCGCACATATTTCTCCTGCAGCTTTGCATTTCTGGCTTGTCTGCGGTAAATCTCTATCAATAGTTTAACCGCCAAAGGATAAAAAGCCCTTTCGATAATGAACAGTAGATGAAAAAAAGTAGTTGGATGAATCAGCGCGTTCCAATAAGTGTGATGTTCAAAATGAGTGATCGATCCTGAGTAGTCATCCGGTAAATTACCGTATTGTTTCACTGCAAGCGACAGGAAATAATAGACTGTAAAAAGCAAAAAATAGAATACGACCAGACCCGCTGCCAAATGCACTGGTTTGCGGATATAGCTGGAGAAAAGAAATACCAGAAAATAATATTGGAAGAGTATGCAAACGGTATCTCTGAGGACAGGGCTCGCATACATTTTGAACGGATAATCCAGCGCCTCAGACGGGTAAAAAAACCATGGCAGGTAAGCCGATATTGTCAGCAATAAGACGCCGGTCAGCAGAATCAGATGAAATCCGGCACGCGTCCATCCTCTATATCTATCAGAATCTACAATTATATTGGTTTTGATCATTTCTTGATTGAATATAGCTTCTGAAAAATAATGCCAACAATTGTAAAGCAAGTGTATTTGTCAATCCATGTTTTTCTTTTTCGATATACACTGCCTTTTATCCGATAAGACTGAGAATACTGTTTAATCGGATAAAAGTCTGCTCCTGTCGAATAAATGAATCGTTTACAGAAGTACCTCCTACTTTTGCTCACCAAATAAGTAGAGTATTGACACTATGCAGCCAGCCACTTTCTCAACGTAGCCTTTACTTCCTCGCGGTAGTTAGGACCGATAATCAGCTCCTGCCCCGAAGAGGTGATCAATGTATTGCCTTCCAGCGTGCGGATAT
>DASYHR010000297.1:0-1772 GCA_035998385.1 Dyadobacter sp.
CATCAGGTAGTTTAGCATCCGGGTTGAGTTTCGCTGTCCAGGTTTTATAGCCTTTCAACCCTGACCAAAGTTCCCCTTTCAATGATCCGTCTGCCTGCAAAGCAGCTTTAAAAAGCATCGCATTTGATCCGTCAAATGTGGATAGATACAAACTATCACCATTGATATTTCCATTCAAAAACCGGTAGTCGCCTGTTGGCGTCAAAAACGATCCCTGAACCACACTACCGTTTTGTGTGAAATTACCGACAGCCAGAGTAGAATCGCCTGTAGCCGGATTCCGGAAAGTAGTCGACCACTTCCCTCCTATATTCTTATCACTCTTGGCAGCACCATCTTTGAAGAAACGATGATTTTCTCCATGAACAGCTTTAAAAGGTAAAGAACCTACAACCGCCCCTTCTTTAAGTCTGCTGTACGTACCGGTCAGTTTGTCGCCATCCAATGCTGCTACAATTTCAGAGTCGAACAGCTCCATCGGAATGTGCAACGAATCATTTTTAAAATAAGCACTGTCTAACTGAAGACGTTCTTCACCATTGACTGATACAACAGTATAGGTCTTCTTATCCGGATTTTCAGTTACTTCCAAAAGTATAGGAAGCTCCTGCCCGTCGCGCAGTAGCGTTGCCCGCCAATTTCCTGCTTTCAAAGTTTGATCAGCCGGTGAATTGCATGCCGCTACGGACATCATCGCAAAAAAACCAGCTACGTAATTTATTACTCTCATATTCAAATATTTGAATTAAAATTGCAGTTCGGGTTCAAAAATTAATTCCTCCCACAACAGCCAGTCCTACGCCTTAAAATTATTAAGTTTGTAACTGCCTCTTGGCAAGAAATAGTTCCTACGCACGTTGCTTTTAATAAATGGAGTCTCAAAGTACTTATCACGAACCAGTCATGCTGTCGGAATGCCTGGATGGATTGAATATCCGACCCGATGGAATATATGTAGACGTTACCTTTGGCGGCGGCGGACACTCCCGTGCAATTCTGAGCAAGCTGGTTACAGGCAAACTATTCGTGTTTGATCAGGATCCCGATGCTGCTGCTAATGCCGAAGAGTTTAAAGATGATGAAAGGTTTGTATTCATAGCAGCTAATTTCCGTCATTTAAAACGGTATTTGCGCCTTCACAAGTCAGGTCTTGTTGATGGAATATTGGCAGATTTGGGTGTATCGTCACACCAGATTAATACGCCGGAACGCGGATTTTCAACGCGGTTTGATGCAGACCTGGATATGCGTATGAATCCGCATACAGAAAAAACAGCACGTGAGGTACTGAATGTGCGGTCATCGGCTGAATTGCAACGTATTTTGGGTATGTATGGCGAAGTGCACAATGCCCGCACTGCTGCTGAAGCTATTTTTTCTGCCCGCCATAATACACCCATCGAAACTATTAATGATTTGAAAAGTATACTGCTTCGGTATGCTCCCAAACATAGAGAAAATAAGTATTTCGCACAGGTATTTCAGGCTTTACGCATTGAAGTGAATGACGAACTGAAAGTATTGGAAGAATTCCTTACTCAAGTTCCCGAGGTACTTGCTGAAAAGGGACGCCTGGTGGTGATGTCCTACCACTCGCTTGAAGACCGGCTCGTGAAAAACTTTATACAGAAAGGAAAATTTGACGGAGAGGTTGAAAAAGACTTTTATGGTAACGAAATCAAGCCATTAAGGGCTGTGACCAGAAAACCGGTTGAGGCTACCAAAGAGGAGGTGACCAGAAATCCCCGTGCGCGCAGCGCCAAATTGCGGGT
>DASYHR010000431.1:0-4971 GCA_035998385.1 Dyadobacter sp.
AAAATGGGTATTTTTTCGTTCAACGGAAACAAAATCATTACCACTTCGGGAGGAGGCGCATTGGTTTCAGATGATTCATTTTTGATTGGTAAAGCAAGATTTCTCGCTACACAAGCGCGTGATGAGGCCACTTATTACCAACACTCTGAAGTCGGATACAATTACCGGATGAGCAATATCTGTGCAGGAATAGGCAGAGCCCAACTCGAAGTACTGGATCAACGCGTAAAACAACGGCAAGCCAATTATGCTTTCTACCATAAAGCATTATCCACCACTCCCGGGATTCATTTTCAACCTGAGCCACCTGATGTCATTTCAAATCGATGGCTTACTGCAATCAAAATTGACCCAAGACAGAGCGGAACTGAAAGTGAGACGATCCGGCAGCATTTAGAATCTCATCACATCGAATCCAGGCCTGTCTGGAAACCTATGCATTTACAGCCACTTTTTAAAGATGCACCGTATTTCGGTAGAGCGGTTGCTGAGTTATTTTTCCGGGAGGGAATCTGCCTGCCCTCAGGATCTTCATTATCGGATGAGGATCTAAGCCATATCTGTACTCGTATTATCGAAGTTTTCAGATAAAAAAAGGTCTTAGAACGCCGAGGCGACGCTAAGACCTTTTTGTGCAACTGATTAAATCAGATCAGTTGCTTTCCTGTTTTTGATGTTAAGGAACTATTTCCAGCTCAAACTGTAATGGTGAATAGGGACTGATAATTGTTCCCTGTCTTCCATTTTTACCATACCCTAATGCTGACGGGAAAATCACAATAGCTTTTTCTCCCTTACGCATTTTCCGGATGGCTCTATCAAAACCTGTGATTGAACCGCCTGCATTGGTTGTATGAGGGATCGTACCTTCATCAAATTTAGTTCCGTTTAATAGTCTTCCAATGTATTTTACACTTACTGACTTACCTGAACCCAATGTATCCCCGGTTACGGTGTTCGTACGTATAAGCACCAGATTATCTGTAGAACGTTCAGAGGGTATATACTGTTTTGCAGCAATATACTCGTTGATTTGCTGCACCTCAGTTCTGGTCTTTAAAAACTCCATTTCCATTCTGATCGGCGAATAAGCCGGAACTGCACTAGATGCCCCAGATCCGAATGCCAGATAAAATGGAAGAAGATAGGATGCCTTCTCTCCTGTTCTTAGTGTTTTAACACCAAATTCGAGGCCAAAAAAATCAGTAGCAAAGCCATCCACCGGAAATGTGACTGAAGAATCTCCTTTTACCAGGGGAACTTTGGTTCCATTCAGTAAGTAGGTCATGACCTTCACAGTTGCCGCATCACCGGTTTTAGCCAGTTCTCCTGAAGGATTCGTAGTTCTTTTGTAATAAATCAATCCTGTTGACTCGCGTGTTACCTTATCGGTCAAAGAACTATCCTGCAGATACTTTTCGATCGCCGCTTCATTTTCTGCAATTTTCTTTTCGTCGTTTGTATCCACCTTGTTCAGGCATGATACCATCCCCACTACCGCCGCAACCCAAATTCCGGCTTTCAAAAACTTACCACCCATTTTGCTCTTTACTTTAAATTTTATAATTCGTTTAATAACACCATTTCTCATTAGACTCTAACTTCCGGAAAAGCGTTGTAATGACTAACAAAAAAATTACGCAGCTACATTTTTAGCATAGTACGCACAAAATGATTTAAGCTCACACGCTGAGCATTTCGGACTACGTGCTATGCAAACATATCTTCCGTGCAGTATCAGCCAGTGGTGTGCCTTCGGGACCATTTCCAACGGTATATATCGCATCAATCCCTTTTCGACTGCCAAAGGTGTACTGGCGGTGGAAGGTACAAGCCCCAACCGGTGTGATACACGGAAGACATGCGTATCCACTGCCATAGCAGGCTGATTGAAAATCACAGATGCGATTACATTCGCTGTTTTACGCCCGACTCCGGGCAATTTCTGCAGTTCATCTACCGATGCAGGGATCTGCGAATCAAATTGCTCTACCAACATACGCCCCAGCCCTACGAGGTGTTTGGCTTTGTTGTTGGGATAAGAGATGGATCTGATATATGTAAATACTTCCTCCGACGTTGACATAGCCAGTGCCTCGGCATCAGGAAAACGTTCAAAAAGTGGAGGCGTAACTATGTTGACGCGTTTATCAGTGCACTGCGCGGATAATACCACTGCTACCAACAACTCAAACGGATTTCCATAAGCCAGTTCAGTTTCCGGCTCAGGAAAGTTGGTGGTAAAGTAATCCAGCAGCATTTTGAAACGCTCTTTTCTCTGCATAAAATTTTGATTTTAAGAGGGTATAAACCCAAACAACCAGCCACTGTAATACAATGACTGGCATAAGAATGACCTGATACCCCTCCTAAAAAGAGAGAGCAGCAGGTCGCTTTGTGGAAAATTGTTGGGAATAACTGAGAATCTTACCAACCGTTCGCTCCGTAGGCGTTCTAACGATTTTGTTCATCTGGCTTTTAATTTCCAGAGAATCAATGTAAAAACTCATCAGATCGTCGTCGAGCGCTAAAGCTTCAACGATTAAATCATTTTCATTTTCTGTCGTTTCACAGTAAATATACCGGACAACATCATCGTAGGTAAAAGTTTTTGTCATATTGCGGGGCACGCTGGTTAAATTGCTTACGCAGGTTTATTAACGCGTAACGCATTCTACCCAATGCCGTATTGATACTCACACCTGTCGCATCAGCAATTTCCTGAAAACTCATGTCCTCATAATGACGCATGATCAGTACCTGCTTTTGTACATCCGGCAACCTTTGGATCATCTCCCTAAGCTGCTCATGTGTTTCCTGACGAATCTGAATTGACTCTACGGAATCTTCCGAAAAATCCAGCGTATTAAATACACTGCTTCCATCTTCGAACACTACATTGGGGTAGCGTTTATCACGTCTGAAATAATCAATGGCGAGGTTGTGTGCAATTCGTATAATCCAGGGCAAAAACTTGCCTTCATCGTTATATCTGCCACCCTTTATTGTATCCACCGCCTTTATAAAAGTATCTTGCAACAAATCTTCTGCAACATACTGGTCCTTGACAATCAGATAAATAGTGGTGTAGATTCTGGATTTATGGCGCTGAACAAGCTTTTCAAAGGCTTTTTCATTACCACGGATATACAATGTTACCAACTCACTGTCGCTAACTTGGACTTTCTCCATTTTTACTATTCGATTTAGTTAACGTAGAGCAGTTGGCCGATATTGTTTCTCCTTTCTTGTTTAGTGATGTAGTGAAGTAAAAATCAGATGATTTTTAATATTGTGAATCAAAGAAATGGATTTGGGAAATGATTTGCAAATCTTTATGTTCCTTTTTTGAACAAATTATTTTCAATTAACAGATGTTAACAACCCAGAGGCCTAATTATAACTATTTCCTCTAAAAATCGTTTTCCTATTCATATTGCTTCAAAATATTGAACTTATCAAATAATATACGACAAACAAATATGCTTTGGATCGAAGGCCTGTTTTATACCCAAAAATAGTGCCTTAAACACACAATATAACCTAAAAAACAAAATTGCATTATTCCGCGAAATGAAATATAAACATCTTTTTTTCGACCTTGATCATACACTATGGGATTTTGAGAAAAATTCCTCGGAATCGCTTCAGGATATCTTCTATCAGTTATCACTGGCCGATCATGGTGTAAGCTCTATGGATAATTTTGTCGAATGTTTTATCCGTATCAATACAAAACTCTGGGATGAATTCGATCGGGGAATACTGCCTCATGCCTACATTCGTGAAAAACGCTTCGTAATGGTTTTTGAAGAGCTTGGAATAGCTTGTCCGGAAAATCACCTTGAAATAGGGGAACTGTACCTGCATACGCTGCCCGGTAAAAAACACCTGCTAGAGGGTGCCCTGGAAACTTTAAACTACGCTCAGGAAATGGGCTACCAGATGCATATTGTAACCAATGGCTTTACGGAGATTCAGGCGCGCAAAATGACCAGCTCTGGTATAAGCCATTATTTTGAAAATATTATTACGTTTGAAAATGCGCAGGCAAGAAAGCCTGAGCCTGAAATTTTTGCATTTGCTTTGGAAAAAGCCAATGCACATCCCGAGGAATGCATCATGATCGGAGATAACTGGATCGCAGATATTATGGGCGCAAGCCGATTCGGACTGGATACGGTTTATTACAATCCTGCCGGCCTAAAGTTTGACGAAACACCTACCTATGATATCAGGCGACTGGAAGACTTGATGCTGATTCTTTAAAATACCTTATAGCTGGTAATCTTCTTCATAAAAGTTAACCTTCTTTTCCCGAAGAAACTGTTTGATCACATCTGCATGTACGCATTGGCCAACATTCAGGAACGGATAGTTTGACACCCGTTTGCGCTGTCCGTCAGTCATTACTTCACGGTTGATCTGATCAAAACCCAGATGTAAATGGCGCGTAGAGCTTTGCAGACCATAAATCAATCCGCTACGGTCAAACAGAGGTCCTCCACTCTGTCCACGCAAACCGGGGGTACTCATCTCAATACCAGTCACTTCATTCTGGTCTCCGATATGCCGGGTAACAATCCCGTCTATCGGAAATCCGGGTGTATGTATCCTTCCGGTTTTCAGCCATTCTATATCGTTGATATCCTTGTTGTAACGGTAATTGGTAAATTCAGGAAATGGGTATCCCAGTCTGCAAAGGTATCGGCCTTGCTTTATGAAGCGTGTATCTTTAAGAAATCTGGCATGACCGGCATATTGGATGCTCTCAAAATCACGAAACTGAATAATTGCCAGGTCTTGAGTAGGATGAAGGTGAATGGTCAGACTTTTGTAAGCCGAAACGCAGTTGATAAAATTAAATAGCAGTCTGATTGGTGTCTCTGCATTGATCCGGTATTTGGACTCCAAAAGAGCACGTTGCGCTTGCAGCCCGGGATCACGTTCAAACTTTCTGAGCTCTCCACT
>DASYHR010000444.1:0-2003 GCA_035998385.1 Dyadobacter sp.
AGCACGGGAATTACGGATATACTGATGAAATGACTGGTGCAGGCTGGAGTGCAAGACGCACTAATATGGAAGATTCAATTCCGTATCGTCACTGGCATTTAAATGATCCGGGAGTGGTTCCAAATCTTCTTCAGACGGGATCAGGTTCTCCTACGGGTATGGTGGTATATGAAGGAAATCTCCTGCCGAAAACTTTTCAGGGACAGATGATCCACTGCGAGCCGGGACATAATGTGGTTCGTTCGTATCCGGTCCAAAAACAAGGTGCAGGGTATAGTGCCAAAATTGTCAATATCGTAGATGGAAAAAGAGATCAGTGGTTCCGTCCTTCCGATGTTTGTGTAGCTCCGGATGGTTCATTAATCGTCTCTGACTGGTATGATCCGGGAGTTGGAGGGCACCAGGCGGGTGACCAAAACAAAGGTCGTTTGTATCGGGTTGCTCCTGCCAACACACCTTATCGTATTCCCAAAAATGATTTCTCTACAGCAGCAGGGGCCGTAGCAGCTTTGCAAAGTCCGAATCTCTCCGTGAGATATCTGGCATGGGAAGCTCTGACGAAGTTTGGCAAAGGTGCTGTTCCGGAACTGGAAAAATTATATTCAGATCAGAAAAACCCGAGAATGCAGGCACGTGCGCTGTGGGCATTGAGTCATATTGATAAAACGAATAATGTTTATCTGGAAACCGCTATCAAAAGCACCAATACTGATTTGAGAATTACTGCACTGAGAATCGTAAAACAAAGCAGAACCCAGCAGTTGGGTAAGGTTTTGTCTATACTTGTCAATGACGCCGAGCCGCAGGTGAGACGTGAATGCGCACTGGCTATATACGGAGACAAGGCTCCTGAAATGGCGGGTTACTGGGTGAAACTTGCACAGCAATACGATGGAAAAGACAGATGGTATCTGGAAGCATTGGGTATTGGTGCTGACGGACAGTGGGACAGCTTCTTTAAAGCATGGCTGGCGGTTGCAGGTGCCAATCCAACTGGCACAGACGCAGGGAAAGATATTGTGTGGAGATCACGAAGTAAAGAATCGGTAGGTTTGCTGGCCTCACTTGCCAGTGACGAATCTGTCGATCTGAAAAGTCGTTTACGTTATTTCCGTGCTTTTGATTTTAATGCAGGGGGGAAAGAAAAATCCGCTGCGCTACTCAAAGTTATGAAAGGAAAAGCGGCCAATCAGGTTGAAATCAATAATCTGGCTTTACGTCACCTCGATCCTGCTTTTGTAAAACAGTCTGCTGAGGCACAGGTTGCGTTAAAGAAAGTACTTGATGCCAACTATGGCAATGCCACTTACATGGAGCTGGTGTCACGTTATGATCTGGTTTCAGAAAATAAACGATTACTTGATTTGGCGTTGTCTAAATCAAATGAAAACCTGGGCAGACAAGCCGGACAACAATTGCTGAAGCAAGGTGGCGGTGCACTGGTTTGGAGCACGATCAAGGGTAAAGATCAGACAAAGGCTGAAAATGTACTTGCATCTATCAAAGGAGTAGGAAACAAAGAGTCGCTTGGTATTCTGCAAAGCGTTACAACTGATTCGAAATACGGTTTGCCATTGAGAACGGCTGCTGTAAAAGCAATGGGTGGTACCATGAATGGGGAAGACCAGGTTTTGGTATTATTGAAAGAAGGTAAAATAGCAGGTGAGCTGAAATCCGCGGCAGTGCAGGGCGTGAGTGGAGCATGGAGAAAAGCTGTGAAAATGGAGGCTGCCAAATACCTTCAGGAAGAAGGAATTGCAGTTAAAAAGCACCCGGCGGTGAAAGAACTGATCACAATGAAAGGTAATGTTGGCAAAGGAAAGGAAGTGTTTGCGATGTACTGCTCGGTTTGTCATCAGGTTAATGGGGACGGAATGGATTTTGGTCCTAAATTGTCGGAGATCGGGGATAAGTTGCCGAAGGAAGCATTGTATGCTGCCATATTCGATCCAAGCGCAGGTATCGGTTTTGGCTATGAGGGTTTTGAGATAACCCTTAAGGAT
>DASYHR010000490.1:0-2849 GCA_035998385.1 Dyadobacter sp.
TTTGGTAGATATTAAAAATGTACAACTCGATATGTTTAGTAACAAAGAGAGGGGTATCCTTACACTTTCAGGCTAAAACGCACTACAACGACCCAAACAGACGGAAAAATCAGAAATCTTTATTTATACGGACGCTAGTAAATCTAAATTACAATTTTCGTAGTGCAATAAAACGGCTTTGAGCAGATTTATTTCCCCAGCAAAGTAGCCAGCACACCTTCTTTCAATGCATAAGAAGAAACCTGGATCTCTCTGATTTGGTGGCGCCTTAACACAAAGTCTATCAGGCACATCGCTACCACAATCATATCCACTCGTAATGGAATCATGCCTGGTATACTCATTCTTTGGTCATGATCGCCCGCTAAAATCAATTCATATACTCTGTAAAATTCTTCCAGCGGTAAACGAAAGTCAGTCTGTTCTTTTGGGGGCCATTCGCCGGTCCGATGTTGAAAGTCCATATCAATCAGGGTATCAAACGTGCCGGAGGAGCCTACGATTTTTTGTGGGGCATATTGGTGAATAGCATTTGCAAGCGGAATAAGCTGATCATCCAGATAATTATACAGTTTTTTCCTGTTTCCTTCCGGCAGAGGGTCACTCGTCATATACTTTTCCATCAGCCTTTGGCCACCAATCTCGAAACTCTGCTTCCAGAATATTTGCTCCTCATTACCGATAATGTATTCGACGCTGCCACCTCCTATATCCATAATCAGCGACGGATCAGATCCCATGCTGGTACCGTAGCGTACACCTTTATAGATATATTCAGCTTCCTCATTGCCATTGATTACTGTAATCGGAATGGCTGTTTCTTTCATGACTGTTTCACAAAACGCCTCTTTATTGTCAGCATTACGAATGGCACTGGTTCCGAATGCAAAAACCTTATCCTGCGGAACAGAAAATACATCAAGCTGCTTCCGGAAAAAATGCAGCACGTCGAGAGCGCGCCCGATCGCTTCGTCGGTAATAATCTTTTTGTTGATGCCGCCCATACCGATGCGTGCCGGCTTGCTTTCACGGAAGAGTGTAGTTACAGAAGAACCATTTTGTTCGACAATCAGTAAATGAAATGTATTCGTTCCTAAATCAATAATACCCAGTCTGGAACTCATTGTGATGCGGAAATTCGTTAAATCCTTTGTTTACAAGGGACAATATGCAAAAATATCCTAATTTTAATGCTTGTTTTCTTGATTTTCTGAATGATATGTCTTTCCTTTGCAGTCCGTTTCAGAAAACTATTCAAAGAACATTATATTTAGTTAAGCATGCTTATCATAAACATCAAAGACAACGAGTCGATTGACCGCGCTCTAAAGCGTTACAAAAAGAAATTTGAAAGAACTGGCACTATGCGTCAGCTTCGTGCACGTACCGCTTTTGTGAAGCCATCTATCAAGCGTCGTTTCGAAATTCTGCGTGCGGTTTATAAAGAAAAAACATACGGTCATCTTGAAGACTAGTTCTTAGGAATTGTTTTCTGTTGAAGGTATTTGACGGGATTATTATATCCTGTTGCATATAACAAATAGAAAGAGCTGCCTTGTATCGGGCAGCTCTTTTTTGTATGTTCGGTGTATGATTAACGCCTATCTGGAATCGCTGGAATTCGAAAAACGAAGCAGTGAACATACTATCAGCTCATATAAAACTGACCTGGAACAGTTTTCAAGGTATCTGTTTGAACAATACGAAACGAAAGAGCCTGAAACAGCAAGTCCGGCTATGCTCAGGTCGTGGGTTGTGAAGTTGATGGAGGACGGGTTGAGTCCTGTATCTGTCAATCGTAAAATAGCTTCGTTACGATCATACTACGGTTTTCTGAGAAAAAAAGGATTGGTGAAGATGGATCCGTCCAAAATGCTTGCTGTTCTTAAAACAAGAAAGAAATTGCCTGTCTATGTGGAAGAGAAATCGATGGAATTGTTGTTCGACGCAGAAATTTTCCCCACGGATGATTCAGGATTGCGGGACAAGCTCATTATGGAGTTGCTGTATGGCTCAGGGATTCGTCTCTCAGAAATCTTAGGTCTTGAAATTGCTCACATTGATATTCGTGCCAAAACTATCAGGGTACTTGGTAAAAGAGCCAAAGAGCGACTTATCCCGGTATCTTCTCTCGTTGTTGAGCTTTTGTCGAAATACATGACGGTACGTGCACCGGAAGAAAACACAGATGTGCTTATTCTTACCGACAGCGGAAAGGCCGCCTATCCTGTTTTTATCCAAAGGGTGGTCAAAAGATACTTATCTGCAGTTACCACGTTGAAGCAAAAAAGCCCTCACGTATTGCGCCACACCTATGCTACACATCTTCTCAACAGAGGTGCGGATCTCAATGCAATAAAGGAATTACTCGGACATACCAACCTTGCTGCTACTCAGATCTATACGCATAACTCCATAGAAAAACTCAAAAAAACACATCAGCAAGCACACCCCAAGGCTTAAAACCGATTTTTAGGGTTATCTTTGACGGTAATTTGAAGTCTCCAAATAAAATTTTGTCACTCCACTATGAATAATAGTTTTCAAGATTCCGTAGTTACGAAGTACAATATTTTCAATAGTCTTTTTCTCAGTTTGCCTTACAGAGGGATCTTTCAGACGGGTTCTCTGCTACCGTTGCTTACACAACAAAGCGAAGTAGGGTTTCAGGAAGGAAAATCGCCTAGGCAGATTATTGAGAATTTTTTTGAAGAATTACTGGAGACTGCTACCCCCAAAGAGCGCACAGATCTTCTGTTTGCTTTTATCCAGTACATTGAAAGACAGGTCGTGCTTTTCGACTCTGTAGAGGATGCGGCCTTTGATCAGACACACGATCTGACAGGAAA
>DASYHR010000581.1:0-3972 GCA_035998385.1 Dyadobacter sp.
GTAATTCACCTGGTGATGGGAAAGTCGGATAAGATGATGGTAGATGAAGACACACTTACAGGAATGAAGGAGGCCGGTATTTCCGCATTGCTGCAGGAAAAAGCACTTCCCTTGGTAACGCACGCAGACTCTTTGGTAAGGAATCTTGATATAGTAGCGTCGGGTTTTAAAGAAACAGGTCTGATCCTTAATCAGGTACTTAAAAATTATGATCAGGCGGGTACTGATGTGCAGGGGTTGTTGAAAGATAACAGGAAGAATCTGTTGGCGATGACAACCAATCTGAGTAAGCTGTCGGCTTCTTTGGTTGAAACAGAAAAAGAATTGAAACCGCTTCTTGCCAAAACTGGCACACTTGCTGATTCACTTAATGCTTTACGATTGGGCGAGACCGTTCAAAGTGCCAATAAAACCATCGCGGAACTTAGGCAGATACTTGCCAGTGTGGAGTCGGGTAAAGGCACGGCTGGTAAACTTATTAAAGATGAAACCTTATATGTGAACCTGAATCGGACTATCGTCAGCCTTAACAAGCTGATGACCAACCTAAGAGAGCAACCCAAGCGTTATGTTCATTTGTCTGTTTTCGGTAAAAAAGACAAGGGACCTGCTGAGTCTGTATTGGATACAACGTCTGTAATCAAATAGATATCCGGCATCTTTTATGCCATTCTTTTTCGTTATATTGCTTTGAACAAAAGGAAAGGAGGATCTTATGTTGACTCAGGAGCGAAAAAAACGTAGTCAAACTTCAATTGATAAACACGATAATATCCCTGATTCTCTTATTTATGAGATGATGGATGGGGAACCCTTGTACTACCGTGGTTATAAAGATGTTTTGAACAACAAAAAGTCTCTTGACGATATCATGGGAAGTAGTATGCTACAAAGCTTTATTATCACGTATCTATTAAGGTTTATATTTAAAAATCTGGATGAGAAAAAATATCTTCCTCTTACCAACGAGCTCGGATTGCACGTAAGTGACAAAACCAACTTCGCCGGAGATATCAATCTGTTCGATCGCGCGTTATTCTCACTTGACAATATCAATAAAAGATATTCAAGTGTAGCACCCCGTATAGTTTGTGAGGTTGATTCTAAAATCGATATATCCAAGGATAAGGATCTTGATTATATCAATATCAAAACGCAAAAACTCCTGAACTTTGGTGTTGAAAAGGTAATTTGGATATTCACGGAAAGCCAAAAAGTGATGGTTGCCGAGCAAAAGAAAGATTGGCTGACAAAGGATTGGAATCAGGATATTGAATTGCTGGACAGTCATTTCTTCAACATTGGTCGATATCTGACAGAGGAAGGCGTCAAAGTTGACAATGAGCTGTAGTCTTCTCTTTCTGCGCTACTAATTAAGTCGTTTGCTTACCAGCGGACGACTTTTTATTTTGCATTAAATCAGATAGATTGTCGCCGACGGTATCTTTCTCTGGAGTCGCTCATTAACTTTCATCATCATCTTATGGCAAATCAGGAAACCATAAAGGAACTATTAACTACGCTCAACCTCAAATACGAACAGGTAAAACTGGGTGGCGGACAAAAGAAAATAGATGCACATCATAAAAAGGGCAAACTCACTGCCCGCGAAAGAATAGAATATCTCACCGATCCTGATTCTTATTTTCTGGAAATAGGTGCATTCACTGCTGACGGGATGTATGAAGACGATGGCGGTTGCCCTTCCGCTGGAGTAGTGACGGGAATTGGTTATGTATCGGGCAAACAGTGTATGATTGTCGCTAATGATGCAACTGTCAAAGCAGGAGCCTGGTTTCCAATTGCGGCGAAAAAGAACCTGCGGGCTCAGGAGATAGCAATGGAAAACCGCTTACCTGTGATTTATCTGGTGGACAGCGCGGGGGTATATTTGCCCATGCAATCCGATGTATTTGCCGATAAAGAGCACTTCGGTCGCATATTCAGGAATAATGCTAGGATGTCCTCAATGGGAATCGTACAACTTGCTGCCATCATGGGCAGCTGTGTAGCAGGAGGCGCTTATTTACCCATCATGTCCGATGAGGCTTTTATAGTGGAAGGAACAGGCTCGGTTTATTTGGCCGGGCCATACCTGGTGAAATCTTCAATTGGTGAAGATGTGGATTCCGAAACGCTGGGCGGTGCGGAAATGCATTGCGAAATATCCGGCGTAACGGATAACAAATTTCCGGATGATAAATCCTGCCTGGATGCGATCAAAAAGCATATTGATAAAATCGGAAGTCCGGAAAATGCAGGTTTCGATAGGAAAATAGCAATTACTCCAGCACGATCTCCGCAGGATATTTATGATATTCTTCCAGCTGACCGGCTGAAACCGTACGATATGCGGCATATTCTGGAATGTATTGTCGATGCTTCGGAACTGGATGAATACAAACCTGATTATGGAAAAACGCTGATTTGTGCCTATGCACGCGTGGATGGATGGGCAGTAGGAATCGTGGCTAACCAGCGCAAGATGGTGAAATCCGGCAAAGGAGAAATGCAGATGGGAGGGGTAATTTACGGCGAGTCCGCTGATAAAGCAGCCCGGTTTATTATGAACTGTAATCAGAAGAAAATTCCTTTATTGTTCTTTCATGATGTCACTGGTTTTATGGTGGGTAGCCGGGCAGAACAAGGTGGAATTATTAAAGATGGTGCAAAAATGGTAAATGCAGTTGCCAATTCAGTTGTTCCCAAATTCACTTTCATTGTCGGCAACTCCTATGGTGCCGGGAACTATGCTATGTGTGGTAAGGCATACGATCCCCGACTGATATTCGCCTGGCCCACAGCTCAAATGGCTGTGATGAGTGGAGCAACAGCTGCGAAAACGTTACTTCAAATCCAGACTGCTACCTTGAAGGCAAAGGGGGAAACAATTACACCGGAAGCAGAAAAGGCTTTGCTGGATGAGATTACAGACCGCTACAACGAAGAGTTGTCTCCGTATTATGCCGCGTCCAGATTATGGGTTGATGGAATCATTGATCCTGTAGAGACGCGTAATATCATTTCGACGGGACTCGAAGCGGCTAATCAGGCACCTATTGAGCAGCGATTCAATGTGGGTGTGATGCAGGTTTGATTGCTGTTTTTATGGATTGAATTAAGTTCAAAACAAATAAAGCTGCCCGGAAAGGGCAGCTTTATTTGTTTCTATTTTATTGTTTCATGCGCTAGTTTGATTCGCTGAATTCAAGCAACATTTCGTCGGTAATTTTGTTCTTTTCCTTAAATTCTGAAACCGTTTCGGTGAACGAAGTGTGCAAACCTTCTATGCTTTCAAGATTTTTATAAGCTCCGTCATATATCGAAGCGATTGACTTTTCAAGATCCTGAATGTTCAGGTTCATATTTTCAGTTTCGATTTGACCAATCTTTTTGATCACAGCAGTTTCACTGTTTTTCAAGTCTTCGATCTCACGAAGTACTTTCTCCATTGTCTTATACTTTTCAATCTTATCCATAAGTTCTTAAGTTAATGTTGAACGAGAAAGTTAAAATACCGTGCCAATCTCTGAATTATAGGTAGCAGATTTCAAATTTAGAGAGGTAAGTTTTAAATATTATCTTCTTTGGAAGTCTATGATACGAGCATTGCAAATTCTGGTTTTTATATGTTTATGCCTTGCAACACCGGTTTCAGCACAGGAAACCCAAAAAGTTGTTTTGGGTGCTGTTACAAAATGGCAGGGGTTTGACAAACAGGAGATTAAGTTTGATAACAGAGAAGCCTGGTATGTAATACCGAAGCAAGCTGCTCCTGGAAATCCATGGGTGTGGCGCGCACATTTCCCAACCTGGCATACTGAGATGGATAGCATTTTAGTTGCCAAAGGCTTTCATGTGGCCTATATCAATACCAACGATATGTTTGCTCACCCCAAAGCAATGCAGATTTGGGATGATTTCTACGATTACCTCGTAAATGAAAAGCACTTTGCCCGAAAAGTAGCACTG
>DASYHR010000597.1:0-6326 GCA_035998385.1 Dyadobacter sp.
CGGCATTGTGATTAACAAAAGCGGATCGTTGCAGCAAGTGAGGGGAGGTGTGGTTGACGGGATGGGTCACGCCATGTTTGGCAATATGACTTTTAAGGAAGGAACTCCCGACCAGCGAAACTTTGATGGTTTCCGTCTGATCAGAATGAATGAAATTCCGGAAGTGGATGTGCATTTCGTAGAAAACGGGATATCGCCAACCGGACTAGGGGAACCTGCATTACCACCAACAGGCGGTGCTATTGCAAATGCACTGTATAAGGCAACCAAAAAGCGCCTGAGAAATCAGCCGTTTATGCAGGAACCTGCTTTCAAAGGTATCTCCTGATCTGCGAAATAAGACTTTATACAGCGGAGGAATCACTTTGGTGTTTCCTCCGTTTGTATTAATGCCAGCCATTGAAATTAAACGGCATACGCTATTGACGTTACGGCGAATTGTTTGAGTTATGAAAAAATCGAATATATGAGTGATAAAAAGTTTTCCTGGGAGCTGTTTTACAAGGCTCCAATTGTAGGCATTGTCAGAAATTTATCAATGGAGGTGGTAAAGGAAATTTTACCGTTGTACCGCGAAGCGGGGCTCACCACCATTGAAATAACCATGAATACACCAGGTGCTACGGATATGATCCGTTATGCACGGTCGAATGAAGGAAAAGGCCTGAATATCGGAGCGGGTACGGTTTGTACAAAAGATGAACTGGAAAAAGCACTGGAGGCCGGTGCACAATTTATCGTGACACCAATTCTGGATAAGAAAGTAGTAAAGGCTTGTATAAAACAAAAAGTACCTGTGTTTCCGGGTGCTTATACACCCTCAGAAATTTACAAGACCTGGGCGTTGGGAGCCCCTGTCGTGAAAGTATTCCCTGCAACAGTACTGGGGCCGGAATATATCAAAGATATACTGGGGCCTCTGGACCAGTTGAAACTCATGCCAACAGGTGGAGTAAGTCTGGAGAATATGGATCAGTTCTTAAAAGCAGGAGCGGTCGGGTTGGGGATTGGCGGTCAACTTTTTGACAAAACCCTCATTCAGAATCAAGACTGGGAAGGTTTGCTGGCACATTTTAAATCCTTCGTTGCAAAGCTTTAATATAGATCTGTCCGGCTACCATTTTGAACAGTAACCGGACAGATATCTTATATTTTGATGAATTCTACTCTGCGGTTATTTGCTTTGCCGGCTGGCGTATCATTGGCATCCACAGGTTCAGATTTTCCTTTGCCATCACTCTCCAGACGAGCAGCATCAATGCCAAAAGTGCTGGTAAGTGTTTGCTTCACTGCGAGTGCTCTCCTTTTCGATAAATCCAGATTCCCTGCGTCAGTTCCGTCTGCGTCAGTATGGCCAATAATATTGACTTTCAGCGTTGCATTGTCTTTGAGTACCTGAGCAATACTTTGAATACTTCCATACGATTCAGGTTTGATCTTATCACTGTTTACATCAAACAGGATGCCGTTGGTGCTGAATTTTCCTTCAGTAACCAGTTTGTTTCTCAGATCCGGAGCGCCCACAGCCACCACAATATTGCTCATAAAAAAGGCGCCTTCGTTGTTGTCATATTCCGGATTGCTGGAGGAGAAAACAAGAGAGTTTAGTGTCGTATTGGCATCCAGTGCACGGGGAAGATCCAATACTTTGGTACTGTCGAGATACACACGGATTCGTTGTTTCTGGCGCCAGATCGCCACTTTGACGGTTGGTTTGTCCTGCATAACGAACTCAGGCGTACCGGATTTATACTGCTGACCGATCACATTGGTTGAGTAGTACATGGTTCCTTTACCTGATCCAGCCGGCTGGAAGCAGAGTTTGAAATTAGGAGTGCCTTTTACAGCGAGGTTGTCGGCATAACTGAATTTTTCATCTACACTTTTGGTCTCCATCAGGCTGATCATCCATTGCCCTATACCGGCAACATCCTTATTCGCTATGACCTCCAGCTGAACAGTAAAGTTTTCAGGCAGATTATCGACATATTCGGGGTAAAACACACCCGACTGTGCCATACGTAACCATTTCCCACTGCGGTTATTCAATGTGACCACTTCTGCGCCTGATCTTGTATTCCAGTTCGCAGGAAAATCGCCGGTTGCCTCCTGTGAGAAGTCTTCATGTACAATAACCTTGTCTCCCGGAATAAAGTCGAATTTGGAATAAGACATGAGGTCAGCAACAGCGGCAGGTTTTGTTACAACACTTTCTGCAGGTGATGATGCAACAGGTTCGCTGGCTGGCGTTGTGGATGAAACCTCTGAAGTATCCTGGGTTTGTGTATCAGCAGATTTTGTCTCTGTTGGAGTTTTCTTTTTTTTAGGTTGAGTCGCCTTGTCGATAGACTCGTCTATTTTTTGCTCCAGTTTTCGTTCCACCTTACTGCGCATTCTGTCCAGAATTTGTGCCTTGGCAGAAGAAAAGGAAATAACGATTGTGAAGAGTAAAAGGATTTTTTTCATTACTAATAAGATATTACTACGTGATTGATACATAACGTGTCAGAGGCGGGTAACTGATTCTTTCGTCGTTTTGGATGCAGCAAACCATCTGATGAAATCATCATGAATGTGGTGCTGTTTGTAACTTTTGTTAAACAAGGCAAATCTACAAGTTTCAGGAAAGAATTACTATCCCTGAAATCAGCCATCATATTAAATAATCAACAACTTAACTAACTCCGTTTGGAGCGAAGTAGTGCTTCCGATTGCAACACTTTATGATTCTACATTTTTCAAAAACTACAGTTGCTGATACCAGTCGGCGAAAAGATTTGCTATCAGGAACTTAACATCCGGATCGTCGGGTGTCCGGCATGGATATTGTAATATTTATTATTTTATCAAGTAGAAATAATTGTAGTATCTATGTCAATCTAAACTTTACTAACATGCAACACGCTATTCACACTTTCACGCTCAAAAAGTATTGGATGCTCAGCAGCTTTTTATGTTCCATCCTGTTGACATATTCCGCACATGCCCAGCCCTCTGAAATCACTATGCGGCCAATTTTTACAACCGGTTTATCTGCTCCAATGCAGGTACTCCATGCCGGAGATGGCTCCGGGCGTATTTTCGTCACTGAACGTGCCGGTGTGATTAAAGTTTTTAACAGTAATGCTGCCACACCTGCGCTCACCACCTTTCTGAATCTCAATTCATCTGTTACGAAAGTAGGAACAGATGGCGAGGGCGGATTATTAAGTCTCGCTTTTCATCCGGACTATGCCATCGCCTCAGGTGCAAACCGGGGCGTTTTTTTTGCTTTTTATACCAATCCGGCGGGCAATCTGGTCATTGAAAGATATAAAGTTGCCAACCCGCTGAGCGATGTGGCATCAGTTACAGAAGCAGCACTTGTCATGACTATTCTGCACGAAGGTCAAAGTAATCACAACGGCGGTGAAATGCATTTCGGACCGGACAGATTGCTGTATATATCTACCGGCGACGGAGGCGGTGGAGGCGATCCCAACAACAACGCACAGCGAACCGTGCAGAACGGGAACTTGCCTTACTTACTTGGTAAGATGTTACGGATCAATGTGAATAATTTCAGCACCAACACTCCCTATTCGATTCCGGCAGGCAATCCATTCAACAATGAGGTGTTCGACTACGGCTTGCGTAATCCGTTCAGATGGAGCTTCGACAGGCAAACAGGAGACATGTGGATTGGGGACGTGGGCCAGAATCGCTGGGAAGAAATTGATTTCCGCTCAGCTACTGCGGCACCCGGGGTGAACTATGGATGGAATTGTTTTGAAGGTCCTGATACCCATGCTAATACAAATCCCGGATGCGGATCGGTCGCGAACTTTGAGCCTGCTTACCACTACAGTGGACAGTCGGTGGTGGGTGGAGTAGTTTACAGGGGGAGCCGGTATATTGATCTGGCAGGCTACTACGTGGGTACTGATTATTTTTCCGGTCAGATTCATTTGATCAAACGAAATGTTGGCAATACTGCGTGGACTACAACTGTCCGGCCTGCTGCTACTAATCCTTCCGGTCAGAATATCACCGGTGTGTCGGATATAGGTGAGGCAGAAAACGGAGAACTCTATGCTGTAAGTCTTACTTCCGGATCACTGTTTCGCATAGAAGCGAGCGGGGCTCTGCCGGTTACACTCACTCAATTTCATGGCAACAGTACCATCGAAGGCAACAAATTATATTGGGAAACGACAAAGGAAGTCAATTTCAAAATGTTTGACGTAGAGTATAGCAGCGATATGAAAGCATTCACCCGCGTAGGTACGGTGATGCCTGTAAGTGGCGGAGAAGGAGCAAAGTATCGTTTTTCGCACATGCCCGGTCATGCAGACAATGCTTACTACCGGTTGAAACTCGTGGATCTGGACGAAACGTACCGTTATTCCAAAGTGATATCGATACAGGACGGGAACGATGCTGGTAATCAGTTTGTCAGGCCATCTTTCATCAACTCCGGTATTCTACATGTGCTGCTGGAAAAGGATTTTCAATCCATTGAAGTAGTGAATACCAGTGGTAGTGTTTTACACAAACAGAATATCACCGGCAAAACAGGAAATCTGGAAATCAAGATTAATGAAGTTCCGTCAGGAATTTATCTGATCAGGTTACAGAATGCCGCACAGGTAAAGCAGCAGAAGGTGCTGGTGATGCACTAAATAAGTCAGAGCATGAGCCATCTTGTCCAAACACGGCTTATGCTCTGATTTGTTCTATTCTCCACCAATGAGTTTATCTTCTTCCAATGCGCCCGGCAGCCCCAGATCTGGCAGATTCTTCTTCGTTTTTAATCCTAACTCCTTCAGTTTGGTCGCCTGCAACACCAGATTATCATTACCTACCGAAAGTTGTTTGAATGCCTCGCCATATTTGAATTGCGCTTTTTCCATATGTGTACCCACGTCTTTCAGATTGGAAACGAATGCATAAAACTTGTCGTACAGCTTGGCACCGCGTTCTGCAATTTCAAGCGTATTCTGGTTTTGATATTCTCTTTTCCAAAGATCCACGATCAGTTTCAGCGAAGTGATCAGGTTCGTGGGGCTTAGTAGCAGGATCTTTTTGTCATAAGCAAAATTCCAGAGATCCGGATCACCCTGTAAGGCTGCAATATAAGCAGGCTCACTCGGTACAAATAGCATCACAAAATCCAGCGATTTATCGTAGTCATCGTAACCTTTGGCACTCAGTGAAATAATGTGCGACTTAATCGCCGAAATGTGCGCATTCAGCTCTGCCTTCTGTTCATCCACGTCCACAGCGGCGATAAGGCGGGTGAATGCATTGAGCGAAACCTTCGAATCTATGATCACATTCCGGTTGTCAGGATACTTAATTACAGCGTCCGGCCGCATTTTTTTGCCTGCCAGGTCCGAACGTAACGCTATTCCATCGGCATCACGCAGCTCGTGTTCCATAAAATATTCCCTACCTTTCACCAGCCCCGAGCGTTCCAGAATACTTTCCAGGATCATTTCTCCCCATCTTCCCTGCGTTTTAGCTTCGCCTTTCAACGCCTTGGTCAGGTTGCGCGCTTCGTCACTGATGATCCGGTTCAGTTCAGCCAGCTTGGATACTTCATTGCCAAGTGAAAACCGCTCCTGTGCTTCTTTGATATATACCTCCTCCACCTTGTTTTTGAATTCGGCAATATTCCGCCCCAAAGGCTCGAGTATCAGATTCAGGTTTGTCTTATTCAGTTCCGTAAAAGTGGCCGTTTTGGTTTCGAGAATTTCGTTGGCCATGTTCCTGAACTCCAGGTTGAACTTTGCTCCCAGATTCTCCATCTCCACTTTCTGAGTTTCCCTCTTCTCATTCAGTGCATTGTTTTCTGCGTAAGCCGTTGCCAGCCGCTGATTGGCGAAGTCGAGATCCTGCCGGAGTAATTCCAGTTCTTTTTTTGAACGCTCAAGGTCTGCCGTTTTCTCAGCAAATGTTTGTTTGGTAGCATGCAGGTTTGCCGTTACTGTCGAAAGGTCATCGTGCACCATTCTCTGGTTCTGGCGCTGCGCCTGCAGTTCAGCTTGTAATAATTTATTCTCCTCTTTTTGTTGCTGTAGCGCCTGCTCCGCCATCTGAATCTGTACAGATGTCCTCGTTTTTAGTTCACGGTAATCCAATTCCGCTTCATTGAGTTTGCGCAAGTCATTTTGTTGTGTCGCATTGGAACCCGCCTTCGACATAAAATAACCAATCGCAGCTCCCACAGCAATCCCCAACACCAGATACATCATTAATTCCATATTCGCGCCTTCTCTGTTCCTGTTTTCATGTAAACTATTGCAAGGTAACTATAGATTGACAAAATGACTTTACGGTAACCG
>DASYHR010000633.1:0-2415 GCA_035998385.1 Dyadobacter sp.
ACTGTACCTGAGACGGTGTATGGACGGCCAAGTAATTCGTTGGCTTCGTGTATCTGCCCGGTTTGTAAAGCGCTACGGATACGAGATGAGCTGATGGCAAGATCCTCTATATCCTGTCTGGAAATTTCTTCAACCTCAAAACCGAAAGACGAACAATTTTTTTGCAAAAATTCAAAGCTGCCTTCCCGATTTTTCCCGAAACGGTGGTCATATCCTATCACGAGTTTTCGCGTTCCGATTTTATCGACCAGTACCTGTTGAATAAATTCCTGTGAAGAAAGCTCTGAAAAGGATCTCGTGAACGGAATAATGAGCAGGTGGTCAATACCCATTTCAGCGAACAACTCAATCTTTTCATCAATAGTCGAAAGCAGTTGCAGTGACTGGCTGTCTTCTGAAACGACCATACGCGGATGCGGCCAAAAGGTGAGTACTACTGTTTCCCCGTCGCACTGCTGACTGATTTCTTTCAGTCTTGAAAGTATTTTTTTATGACCTACGTGAACACCGTCAAATGTTCCGCTGGTAACAACTCCGAATCTGAGTTTTTGGAACTCATCCAGATTATGGTAGATTTTCATTCGTCAACTGATAACTTCAACTCAATCCTTTTCTGGTTAATGAACTCAGTAAGTTCAGCAGCATTTTTTAGTTCAAATGCGCCGATGCGGGTCCGGCATAAAGCGCTAAGGTAAGCACCGCTGCCGGCAAATTCACCGAAATCGCGCACCATGCTGCGGATATATGTTCCTTTGGTACACACGATACGGAAGTTGATAACGGGAAAATGGGTCGAATCAATTTCGAAAACAGAAATTTCAACCTGTCTTTTTTTTATTTCAACAGTTTCACCTCTTCTGGCTTTTTTATAAAGTCTTTCTCCATCCACTTTTACGGCGGAGTAAATAGGAGGGGTTTGCTCAATGTGTCCGGTCAACTTCTTTCGCGCAGTTTCCAGCACTTCGTCATTGATATGGTCAATCGGAAATTCGGCATCAAAATCCGTCTCGAGGTCAATGGAGGGAGTCGTTTTTCCCAATACAAAGGTGCCGGTATATTCTTTTTCCTGAGCCTGATAAGTATCAATTTGTTTTGTTTTCTTACCTGTGCAGAGAATCAAAAGGCCAGTAGCAAGAGGATCAAGTGTACCAGCGTGTCCGATCTTTTTGAACTTACATGCGCGCTTCAGCTTATTGGCAACATCAAATGAAGTCCATTGAAGAGGTTTGTTAATCAGTATAACTTCACCTTCGTCGGGTAGTGGTGCTTCCGTATTCAAAATTTTTCAGTATTTAAATTTCAGTTTTTGATCTGATCCAATGGAATACATCAACCTGAAAACTATATTCAATAAAAATAATGAACCACAGAGAATGCCCTGTGGTTCATTTTAAAAAGTCATTACGTATATTAAACCACGTCGAGCTTATAACCTGACGCCAGCAGACCAAGTAATACCAATCCAAGAATGATCCGATAGTATCCGAACACTTTGAATCCGTATTTTGTGACAAAGCTGATGAAGAATTTGATAGCCAATAAGGCAACTACAAATGCCACAAGATTTCCGATTGCCAATATTTTAATATCTTCAGCCTGAATCGTATCGTAGGTTTTCAACAACTTATAACCTCCGGCTGCCGCCATGGTAGGTACAGCCAGAAAGAATGAAAACTCAGCCGCCTGTTTGCGGGAAAGCCCCTGCAGCATACCTCCGATAATGGTTGAAGCAGATCTTGAAACTCCCGGGATCATGGCAATACACTGAAAGAAACCAATCTTGAATGCATCAAAGTAAGAAATCTCTTTTTCGGAAACCGTGTTGTTTGCAATACGGTCAATGAAGAGGAGAATAATACCTCCAACAAGAAGTGAGATAGCTACCACGATTACGTTTTCCAGCATGGCATCGATGAAGTCGTTCAATAGAAAACCAAGAACGGCTGCCGGGAGAAACGCAACAAAAAGCTTGAAATAGAATTCTGTAGATTGAAAAAAACGTTTCCAATACAATACCAATACAGACAGAATAGCCCCAAACTGAATATTAACTGTAAACATTTTGGTAAAATCCAAATGGCTGATCCCCATAAATGAGGACGCGATGATCATATGTCCTGTAGAAGAAACGGGTAAAAATTCTGTAATCCCTTCAATGATAGCCAGGATAATTGCCTGCCATATACTCATGAATTCGAAGGTTTACGTAAGATCGCCCAAAACTCTATGATAAATCCTGCAATCACAATGAGAGGCCCGACCGTCAACCCCAAAGCGCCAAAGCCAAACTCTGCAGATTCAAAAGTCATAATTAAAAAACCTCCCAGGATAACAACAATACCGATAAGCATGGTTGTGTAATTGGCAGAAGAAAAAGGTAAATTACTTTTTGGGTTGCTCATATTCAATAATTAA
>DASYHR010000648.1:0-9373 GCA_035998385.1 Dyadobacter sp.
TAGTTCTGGTGGATTTGAATCAGATGGAGTTGCAGATAATCCCGCGTCAGCTAACGTTGGAGTGAAGTATACTTTAGAAACCGTAATAAAGACTACCACTGCAGGAACGTTTACAATTCAGATGGCGCGTAAATCCACCAATACTTCAAACAGCTTCTACGTAAGGCCTAATTCGTACATTACCGCTACCCCGGTCAGTGAGTAGATCACAGCTTCGAAAGTGTAAATTTTTCTAAAAGTTAACTCACGGTACCCAAAATAGCATGAACAAAATTTCTTATCTGGCAATTGTGGGAATACTTCTATTCCTTAACAGGCAAGCCAGGGCCCAGCATGCACTGACATCCAACGGTGCAAAAATTACAATCTCAAATGGTGGCACCTTAGATGTCAAAGGTGATACTTACTTAGGCAGCGGTAGTGTATTTAAGAACGACGGCAGCTTTTCTTCATCTGGCAAGCTTACTACCGATCAAACGATGGTGGCAGGCTCATTGGGAACTATTACTTTTGATGGCTCCTCCACACAGACAGTTGATGGAACTGGAACATTTCTTGCAAAAAATGTTGTGGTCAACAACCCCGCGGGTCTGATGCTAAACAGCCCTTTGCAAGTGGACGGCAATATATTGCTTACAAATGGTATTATAAGTACCTCCTCTTCCTCTGCCTTGATCTTGACAGAGAGTGCCACTGTTACCGGTCCATCTGATATCAGCCATGTGAATGGGTATGTGCAGAAGCAGGGTATCGGTACTTTTAGTTATCCTGTGGGCAATGGGAGCAAAATCCAAGCCATTGTAGTTGAATTGGATGCAAACAATAGTGGATTCCTGGTTAAATATTTCACTGGCGACGCTGGCGCAGCTGGCTTTGGAACTACAGGAGCCTCAAAAATAGCATTGGAGAGCTATAATGCGCAGGAATACTGGGATCTAAAACCAGTCAGTACAGCTGCAGGCCGCGTTACAGTATCTTGGGATGAGACCAATAACGGCTCAATAACAACTTCGGAAAATATCAATGTTTTTAAGGTAGCTCACAAAACATCGTCAGGCTGGCTCAATGAGGGGTCCTTACTTGTGTCAGGTACTGTTGGCAACGGATCAGTGACCAGCCAGACAGTATCCAGCTGGAGTCCATTTACACTAGGCGCAATATCAGAAGCTGCTTTACCGGTAACTCTGGCCGATTTTGGTGCGCGTCTTATCGAAAATCATATTTTAGTCCAATGGCATACGACCCAGGAGTCAAATGCATCGCATTTTGAAGTGGAAAGAAGCAGTGATGCAAGAAATTTTAACCTCATCGGAAAGGTAGATGCTGCAGGTACAAGTGCAGCTTTGGCACGTTATTCGCACTTTGATAACAACCTGCCAGCGTCGAGCGCGATTTTGTATTACCGGTTACGATCAGTTGACACCGACGGCAGTTACAGTTATAGCCGTATCATATCTGTTGAAATTTCCGGCCAGAATTTCATATCATCAGTATATCCGAATCCGGTTCTAAAAACAGAAAACATTGTTGTAGAATCAAACACGAATGCTGACCGCGTTACTGTATACAATATACTTGGCACAAAGTCGGCTGTTACAACAAGGCATTTGTCTGCCGGAAAGATTGAAATTAATACTTCCCAACTTGCAAATGGGATATATTTAATTAGGTTGGATGCAGCCGATAAAACAGTCTATCATAGATTGATTGTTCTATAAAACATTAATCCAGAAGACAGAAATGAGGTTTTGTAGGTCTTGAAGGAATTAACCCCGAATCTCGATGTCTTCCCAGGTTATTGAAAATTAACTTGGGAAGACATCAACCTTGAAATGAAGTATGCCCGCTAAAATTTCACTATCAATATCCTTGTATCTGAACCGGGGCAGATAAAAAAAGTTAGAGCGGGACTAGGATCGCCATTGGACTCAGTTAGGTAGAAAAAGAAGTATCTGTGTGGTCTGTATGCTTAAACAATCCCATTTTTTTAGGAGATCGCGTTTTGGACTCAGGGATTTATTTTCCAGCTGGTGATGGCAAATCTGCATTTGCAACAAGAGCTGATATGGGTGAAGCAAGTGCTGCCCATCTCTCTGCACGTGTGGCATGTGGTAATTCAGGATAATGTACTTTCCTTCCTTGTCATACACAATGCCGCCCACTTTGAACATTGTCCTGTCTGGATTAATTGTCATTCGTTCTATTAATTTAGGTTAAAAATCTCGCGCGCACGCGATTTTAAGTATATGATAACTAACTAATTAATATCTATACATGCAAGAGAAAATCAAAAAATATTTTCTTGACACCGCTAACGGTCATGCATAAACTGATCTCAATGGCGGTATGGTCTTGATAATTTAGAGCTTGATGAAATATTTACTATATATCATAACCAAACGGCTCTTTACACATCATCCCTGTTGATTGACAAAAATGGCCAGAGCGGCTACAAATTCTATCTGGATTACTTTAGGAAGATGAAGATTGTTGAGCAATATTACAAAGTAATGTTCACTAGCGTCAAATATTCTGATGTGAATGCTAAGACATTGAAGACACTTGAGCTAATAATTTCTTATATAAATAACGTATGGTTTGGCTATGTACGGAAATTTACTATTTCAGTTTCAGGGAAGTCCGATGATAGAAAAGAAAATGTATTAGAATTCGCATGTAGGGAGCCAGCTTTAATTGGGATTAACGATCACATTTCAGTAACGCTTCACGGTATGAAGTTCGCTGTCGGACAAGCTTTATTTCGGATCCACGATCCACTTGTTACAAATAAGAAATTTTACATCAATGGACTCGATTCGAAAATAACATTAAAAAGCAAAACCAATAAGGTTCAGATCAGATATGTCCGATGTCTTGAAGAATTAGATTTGGTGACCTGAAATAGGGGCCAAAATTACAAACTTAAAACAAGTATAAAAAAACCTATTTAACATAACGTTTAGTTATACAACATTACTTTTCATTAATAACGTGATAATTTTCAAATGACTGCAAAATATTGTTAAAAGCTTTTGCATTGATATTCAATTATTCTTACCATAAGGTTAGTAACCTACTACAACGAAGGCACTTGTTCAAAAATAAGTTTTCCGCTATTTTCGAACAAGTAATTCATTGAATTTCAATAGAAAACAAAAACTAATTGGAAGGGGTATTGGACGTAATGATTATCCTAACTTGTCAGTAATCGATTTAGCTTAAGAAAAAGCGTAAACAATCTAATAACAAACAAAATGACAGCAATTGAAGTAGTAGAGGCTTACTCAGTAGCCCTTTCACAAGGAGACATTCCTAAGGCATTTTCACATTTCAGCCCTGATGCAAAATGGCATCAACCAGGAAACCATCAATTTGCAGGGACAAAATCAGGCCTTGATGCCATTGGCAAAATGCTTGGAGATATGATGGGCGCAACACAAGGTTCATTGATTATAAATCCGACCGGTGCTCTGATGTCCAATGGAAACTTCGTTTCCTTTCCAGTACATTTTAGTGGTAAAATTGGAGAAAAAACTGTGGATATGAATGGTGTCGATCTGTTTGAAGTTGTGGATGAGAAAATTGTTCAGGTCTGGTTATTTTCTGAGAACCAAGCCGCCGAAGACGAATTTTGGGGTTAGTTTTTCGAACATACTGTGACTACTGAGAACAAACCAAAAAATTTGCTAAATGACTAATACTAACGAAAGAGAATCCGAAGATTCAATTGGCCAGAATTTTTGGGATGACCTGTGGCAAAAAAACGAAACGGGTTGGGACATCGGGCAAGCCTCGCCTGCGATTACCCTATATATGACCCAGTACGCGGATAAAAATAAGGCCATTCTTATTCCAGGTTGTGGAAACGCTCATGAAGCAGAATTTTTGGTCGAAACCGGTTTTACAAATATCACACTAATAGATATTGCACCAAAAGCCGTTGAAAAACTTAACGAAAAGTTTTCCGATAAACCTCAGGTGAAAATTTTATGCGAAGACTTTTTTGAGCATCAAGGAAATTATGATTTGATTATTGAGCAGACATTTTTTTGCGCCATTCCACCAAGCAGACGAGGTGAATATGCTAAAAAAATGGCTTCAATACTCAATCCGGGCGGAAAAATAATTGGTGTATTGTTCAACAAACAGTTTAATCAACCGCTGCCGCCATTCGGTGGGTCTCCAGACATATACAACTCAATTTTTAAGCCATATTTTAGCATAAAAACTATGGAAGAATGTTATAATAGTATTCCTCCGAGATCCCAAGCCGAAGTGTTTATTACTTTTTTGAGGAAATAAGGCTATCAAATGCTGTTTTAGAAGCTGAAAGATGAAGATGTGCATGCTTCAGTGGCTAATAATGAATGAAATTCATATAGGAGAATGGTTTTGGATATTCAGTTGTCTGATTCACAACGACATTCTGATGGAAATTAAGAGCAAGTAAGAGGTTCCACATGTTTATCTTACATAACTAAACGAGGACGGTATAGCTTAAGAGCCAACCGTCCTCGTTTAATTATTTAAGGATTCTACTTTCCAAAAAACGCGTCATCCACTGCCTGATCATCCGAGAATGTCCAAACATGAACAATCTTTCCTGCTTTGACTTGAAACAGATCCATACCGCCCAAATCCATCACCTTAGTTTCCTTTTTGGCTGTAAACCAAACAGGAACGGATACCAAATCACCGCTTTCTAGCATTCGTCCAGTAGGTTTTACAACCATATTTCCCGATGTATCTGCCATAATGCCTTCAAGCATTTGGAAAATTTCGCCAAGATTATTTTTCAAACCAGAAAATTTATTATTCCCTGGCTGATACCATTTGGTTTCAGGTGTAAAGTTTAAAAATGCATTTTCCAACTCGCCCTTAGCTAAGGCGTTAAAGTACGATGCCACAATTTCTTTCGCTTCCATATATAGTGAATCCTACTATTTAATAAAATAACCTTTATTTTCCTTTGCCCATTCTGCTAACGAAGTCATTTTTACAGGAAGTTTTTCCAAGATTTCGCTCATTTTAGGATTGAATTTAGAAGGATATTCCGTTGCGTTCTGAAGCATCTCATAGTAAGCTGCAACGCTGTTTGCTCCTGCTTCACCTACGAATGGTGCTAATATGTCTCCAAATTCTTTTGGTTTTTGAGGATAATAAGAAATTTCTTCTCCTGTACCCTTAGAAAATGCTGAAGCCAAATCATTACCTTTTAAGTTTTCTAACCCACTGATTTTAAAACTATCTGCTTTTAAATCTGAATTATAAATAGCTTCTACAACAAAAGCACTCACATCTCTGGATGCGATCCAACCTATGGGCATTGATTCCGGGGTAGGATATGCTAGTTTCTTTTCGTTCATAACGAAAGGCGCACAAAATCCTCCCATCATATTCTCCATGTATATAGTGGGCTCGATGATTACGTAATCTAATCCGCTATTAACTAGATAATCCTTAACATCCAATTTTACGTCGTCTACTGGCGAACCAACTTTTTGAGATTCTAACCAGCCGCTTGTATTCCAAACTATTTTTTTTACGCCATTTGCTTTGGCTGCATCAATTACATTTTTAGAATATTGCAAACCATCAAAAGGATTGGGCAACGAAACCGGCACCATAAACGCTATTGCATCTACACCTTTAGTAATTTCGTTCATTTTATCAGCATCAGCTAAATTTGCCAAAACCGGTGTTGCTCCTGCCTGAGCTAATTTTTCAAAACTCTTTTCAGAGCTGGTAGCAGCAACTACTTCTGCGCCTTTTTTCTTTGCTTCGCCTATTACATTGAATTGTTGCGAGCCTGTGGCTCCGAATACTAAAATTTTCATTTGTTTGACTTTTATATTTAATTTTAAAAAATGTACGATTGCCCATCTTCCGGAACATTCACTTTGTCTGCTATTCCTTTTTGATTAAGAAATTCGTTCAAATCTTTTCTTGTGAGCGTATTGTGATTTACGCCTTCCATGTGGCTTACTATGATTGTAGCCGAAGGAGTTGCTTTATGGACTTCGTAAATATCCTTTTTGTTCATAACTACCTGACCACCAAAAGCAAATTGATTATCTCCACCATTGAGAACCACTATTTCAGGTTTATGTTGACTGAGGGCATCTTGCACCCCTTCGAACCAAACCGTATCGGCAGCTATATACAAGGTTTTTTCTGTCGAATGTTTCAACACCAATCCACAAACAAAACCTGCCAACCGCAGTATATAACCCTTGCCATGCTGCGCTTTGGTTCTGCTGAGTTGTATTTCTCCAAAAGAGGAGTTTTCAGTGAGAATTTCTACATTGGTAAAACCTGATTCTTCAATTTTTAATTGATCTGCCTGATCTTGCACAAAGATTTTAATTCCCTTAGGCAAGATGTTTGCAGCTTCTTTATCCCAATGATCAGGATGCAAGTGACTCAAAAAAATAAAGTCAACATCTTTGATAATCTCTGCTTTTGAGATGGGCAAATCGTGCAAAGGATTTCGTTTAAAACTCCACGTTTTTGATGGAATAAATGCTGGTAGCATCCCTTTTTCGGAAAGCATCGGGTCAACCAGAATTTTCGTTCCAGCAAATTCTACTATAAGTGTGGCGTTTCGTATTTGGCGGATTTTCATTTCCCGATTATTTTTTGACTAAAACTTGTGCAAAGCTACTGATACACTTACCTTTGTACAAGTACTTACCATATAGTCATGTACTTACCAAATGGTTAAAATTATTGAATATCAATGGAAAAAAATTCAAAAATAAATCCAGCCTGCGATGAAAGGTGTCCTGTAAGAGCTTCATTGTCTTTGTTAAGTGGTAAATGGACATTGATGATACTGTTTCAAATCAATGAAAATACTGTCCGATATGGCGAACTGAAAAGAGCAGTAACGGGCATCAGTGAGAAAATGCTCATTCAAGAGCTAAATATGCTTGTTGAGCATAAATTGGTGAGTAAAAAAGTCTATCACGAAATCCCTCCGAAAGTGGAGTACCGGCTGACTGAGCTAGGGTTAAAAACCATGCCTATTGTCGATCAGCTGGCTCAATTCGGACTGGAAAATTTAGTTTGACGATTCTCAGAAAAATTCGCTATCCTGTAATTATTCAACAACTGAAATATTTAACGGTCCTCTTATATGTTAATCAGGATGATATGTTCCGTGACAGGTATTTTGATCTTAGCCAATTGATAAATAACGGACACAATCCCCCAATAATAGTTGCTACGGCGGAATTAACTATTGCGGTAAATTGAATGAGAGTATTCTTAGGATTCTGGAACCAAAAAATAAAGTAAAAGACCAAAATCATGCATGCCTGCATGAGGACTAACAGCCAAGCCTTCACGTCTTTTCTAAGGCCCGTATTCAATCCGAGCAGAGCCGACGCCAGAACTGGTGCGAAAACATTGGTGGAAAGCGCGATCATAAACATCAACAGGAAACTTCGGGTTAAAGTAAATCCCACGATGATCCAAAAACGAATTTTTTCTGTCATAATAGTAGCGTTTAATCGGCTTTCCAGCCAGCGGGTGCACTCTCAGGGTCTGTGATCAAACTGAACTTATTTATATTCTGCGCTTGTAGGGTAGCTAAAACATTCTTGAAGCTAGGGAAACCCGCAGTGTTATCTCCTCTAACTGAAATTCTCAGGCCATTATTGGCCTTTCTTGCGTTGTATATCCAGTCTTTTAGCTCATTTTGGGGATCAGCACCTGTGGAATCCAACGGAATACCGGATTGAATAACCGCAGCACGACTCTCCTGACTAAGCGCAAGAAAAGGCTTTAACTGACTGATTGGCATGCCAAAATTTTCCATTTGAGAAAACGCAATCTTTTCCTTCTCAGTAAATTGAATACCCTTGGCTTCTGTAACGATATCCAACAAGGCGATTCTTTTTCTCTTATCATCAATTCCAAAGAATACGTGACCATCCTTATTGAGACTTATCACCATTAGATCTTCATCAGGTACTTTGGTCTCCGAAATTGATGTTGGAGTTTGCACTTTTCCCGGATCTACCGTTTTAAAAGTTGCGGTCATGATGAAGAATGTCAGGATAAGCAGGTTAACATCGGACATGGCCGTCATATCAATATGAGTACCATGCTTTTTGGGTTTTAAAATTGCCATCTTTTTGGTTGTGAGGAATTTCTGAAAATATTTTCACAACAAATGAACGAGCCGGCGAATCTATAAAAAAGAGCAGGAATACGTACGTGCAGTATTATTTACGGGTTGTCTCGATATTGGGCAGGTGTGATACCCATTTTCTTTCGAAAAAATTTCCCAAATGCTGATCGGTCGAAAAAATTAAGCCGATGTCCTATCTCTGAAACTGTAAGGGATGATTGTTTTAAAAGAACCTGCGCCTCTTGCAAAATCATCTGTTCGATCCATGAATAGGCAGGCCTTCCGGTAATTTTTTTAACCGTTTCACTCAAATGCTTTGAAGATATTGAAAGCCTCTCGGAATAAGATGATATGTTTCTGTCAGTCAGATATTGGTCACTTACCAACTCTAAATACTTATTTACTAAATCCAGTGACCTACTGTCTTTGTATAATGAATACTGGTGTCTATCATCTTTATAAATTTCACTGATATCATAAAGTACGGCCAGAAGAAGATTTTTAATAGCAGACCAGTTTTTTCTCTCATCATTTAAAAAACTGTTTTCTATTAAGTCTATTATCGTCAATATCCGATCAAGCTCTCTTGTAGCCAGCTCCACAATGGGATAATAGCTAATGTGTAAAAAAGGAACCTTTATAACAGATCTCGAATATTCATTTATCTCACTAACAAAGGACTCATCGAAAAGAATAATTTTTACTTTAAAATCAGCACTTGTGTCTTTGAAACTATATATATTCCCTTTCGTACAAGACAAAACGTACCCTGTTGTAGCTGAATATGTTTTTAGATTGACTGACAATGTAACGGAACCAGCCAATACGATACTAATACCTGAAAAATTTATTCTAAAAGCATTACTTAGCAGATTATCAGAACCAGTTACTACATCAAGTACAAGTGGAAATTTTTCCCATGTATTCCCGTTTGTCCTTTTTAAAACATCTCTTATTGAATAGAGCTCAAGTTGGTCCATTTTATATTTAAATAATTCTTAATAAAATAATCTCTGGATATGGTAAAGTCAGCAGGACGTAATTTCAAAATGTAGTCTTCGAAATGTTCTGGAAGGTTAAGAATGTGAAATATATTGCCTTTTCAGTCTCCGTCCCTAGCCCCCAACTCAACATTTGACAAGATTCATGAAACCCATGGCACGGGTCGCTATCCTATCATAAGTAGAAGGCAATTCCGAGTGTTTGAATTTAATAAGAAAAAAAGAAAAAGTTGAG
>DASYHR010000678.1:0-3646 GCA_035998385.1 Dyadobacter sp.
ACACCTGTTTTGCCACAACAATGTTTCTGCGGAATTTCTTGCTAAATTTGAATTTTACAAATCTGTGAGAAATGAAGCCGACATCATTACATGACTTTTACGACGAAATCGCCCAGCGTTTTCCTGCCGAAATAGGAAATCAGATCGGGCATTTTAATGTATTCAGAATTGCCGATCTGCAAAAGAAAGCAGGTGGCAAGTCGAGCATGCCTTATGATCGCAGAGCTTATTATAAAATCAGTCTGATCATTGGCCGCAACAGAGCTGAGTACGCGGACAAGGTGATAGAAATAGAAAAAAGTGCGCTGCTATTTGCCACTCCGAAGATTCCCTACCATTACCTTCCATATGATGACCAGCAGACCGGGCAGTTTTGCATCTTCACCTCAGAATTTATCACACCGGCCAACGGTGGCATTTTGCTGGATGAACTGCCACTGTTCAAGTCAGGAGGATATCCCGTTTTTGAATTGACGGGCTCACAGACAGAGGAGTTGAAAGTGATTTTCGAAAAAATGCAGAGAGAACTCGTGTCTGATTACACATACAAGTATGATCTGCTAAGGAATTATTTGCAGGAATTGATTCATTACGGACAGAAACTCCAGCCAGCTACTGCACTTTATCCTACACACAACGCCTCTGCGCGTGTAAGTTCTCTTTTTCTCGAATTACTGGAAAGGCAATTTCCCATTGAGTCTGTGGATCAGCAGCTTCGTTTGCGAACCGCCAAAGACTATGCAGACGCCCTGGCTGTACATGTCAATCATCTCAATAAGGTACTTAAAGAAAATACCGGACACACCACCTCCGATCTGATTGCCGAACGTGTGGTTCGTGAAGCCAAAGTAATTCTCAAACAAACCAATTGGACTATATCGGAAATAGCGTACTGCCTGGGTTTTGAACAGCTCGCTCATTTTTCTAATTTTTTCAGAAAACATACGACATTGTCACCAGTTGCCTATCGCGCGTAGTTATTTGATTTTTGCAAACATCGGATTGAAACTTGCAAACGGTATGGTGTTTGCTATACCCATCTTTGTAGCACAAAATCAAACGATAATATAGAGATGGCAAATAGTAAAATAGCAGTGGTGACCGGTGGTAGCCGGGGATTAGGCAAAAACATGGCAATCAATCTTGCCAAAAAAGGAATTGACGTAATACTTACCTATCAAAGTAAACGTGAGCTTGCACTGGACGTAGTTAGTGAAATCGAAGCGCTGGGTCAGCATGCTGCGGCGCTGGAACTACATGCAGGTGAGGTAGCTGGATTCCCTGCATTTTTTGAATCGCTTCAACATATATTAAAAGACAAGTTTCAATCAGAAAGATTTGATTTCCTGATCAATAACGCAGGGATTGGGATCAATAGCCCATTTGCAGAGACGACCGAAGAAAACTTCGACCTGTTGATGAACGTGCATTTCAAAGGTGTTTTCTTTCTGACGCAGTCTGCATTAGCGCACATGAATGATGGAGGCGGAATTGTAAATCTGTCGTCTGGTTTAGCACGTTTTTCCAATCCGGGATACAGTGCGTACGGAAGTATGAAAGGAGCTGTTGAAACATTGACACGTTACCAGGCAAAGGAACTAGGTAGTCGTGGTATCAGAGTGAACGTTGTTGCGCCCGGCGCCATTGAAACGGATTTCGGCGGGGGAGTGGTGAGGGATAATGACCAGGTAAACAAACACATTGCAAGTGTTACAGCTCTGGGACGCGTCGGTTTACCTGACGATATAGGAGGTGTTGTAGCATTTCTTTGTACCGATGATGCCAAATGGGTAAACGCCCAAAGGATTGAAGTATCAGGAGGTGTGAACCTTTAAACTAAACCTGAAAATACAAGAAATTGCCCGACGCACTCAATAGCATCGGGAAATTTCTTGTATATTTTCAATTTATTATGAAAGGCGCGAAATACAAACCGCCAGACTGTCTCTCCAATAGGGAATTTCCAGATTGAATTCTTTCTTTATCTTGGATTTATCCATCACTGAATAAGCCGGGCGAACTGCCTTAGTCACATATTCCGATGTTTTTACCGGATTTACTTTCACAGTTGTGTTGCTGATATCAAAAATTGTTTTGGCAAAATCATACCACGAGGTCACGCCTTCATTGCTGTAGTGGTAGATACCGTACGCTTTACTTTCAGAATCAATGATATCGAAAATAGCTCCTGCCAGGTCAACCGCATAGGTGGGAGAACCAGTCTGATCGGCAATTACACCCAACTGATCTCTTTCTTTGCCTAATCTGAGCATGGTTTTTACAAAGTTGTTTCCAAACTCTGAATACAACCAGCTCGTTCTGATTGTAAAATGTTTTTCGAGAATACGGGTAATGTCCTGCTCTCCTTCAAGTTTTGTCAATCCGTATATATTGTCAGGTTCCGCAGGGTCCGTTTCTGATAGCAGCTGAGGTACATTGCCCTTGAAGACAAAATCAGTAGAGATGTGGATCAGCGTAGCATTGTGCTTTACGCAAGACAAAGCAATATTTGCTGCACCTTCGCGATTCACTTTCCGGCAAATTTCCTGCTCGTCTTCAGCCTTGTCTACCGCAGTATAGGCTGCACAGTTGATTACGAATGATGGTTGTTCCGATGCGAAAAGTTTGTCAAGTAATTCGCTGTCAAGAATGTTGGCTTCCTGCTCACCCGGAAACGAAATGTCAGTGATATTTCTCTCTGTAGCGACCTTTTTCAGGCAGCTTCCCAATTGTCCGGATGCACCGAGTACAACGATTTTCATAGATTGTGGTTTTGCTTTTGTGCTGCAAATATAGACTTTAACCACAGATGAAAGGAATTTCTATGCCTGATCTTTATAAAGTATTTGGGAAATACAACCATACAAAATAACCGCCACCAGCCCTATTGTCTCCGTCATAAGGAAATTTCAGGTGCTGGCGATCTTTAACGTTGAGTAGATTACGAAGGAGGATGTACCATGTGGAATGGCACTTTTAAAAGTAGGGCACCCTTCTATGTTGAGTATAATGGTGCCCCTGAATTTTAGTTATCTCAATGTTTTTCACATTGAATAGTCCAAAAGTATACTTTGGCGATATACTAAATTTGAAATTGTATGCGAAATAGGAGCGTAGAGATGTTAAAGGCACTATTTTTGTAGGTCAAGATCAACGTTATTATTACGTAAACCCTATGAAAATGCAAATTTTAATCGTCGAAGATGAGGCGGTGATAGGCATGTATGTCAGCGACTTACTGGAGTCGCAAGGTTATCAGGTGATAGAAGTAGTGGATAATGGGCGGGAGGCATTGGCTGTTTTCCAGCGCAACCATGTAGATCTGCTTCTTTGCGATATTCATTTGAAAGGTGATTGGGACGGAATAGAAACCGTTAAAAAGTTAACAGAAGTCAGAGAAGTACCAGTCATCTACCTCACTGCCTTTGCCGACCGCGAGACTGTGGAAAGGGCTAAACACACTTATCCTTCTGCCTATCTCACCAAACCTGTCAGGTCCGACAATCTTAAACTGGCGGTGGAAGTTGCGCTTAACAATTTTGGACGTGCCCGGTCAGCTGAAAGTAATTTGCAAGAGTCCAAAGTAACAACATCTGATAAGGAAGCCGGGCGTGAGTCGATTTTGCTGGCTGACGATCACGTGTTT
>DASYHR010000686.1:0-10839 GCA_035998385.1 Dyadobacter sp.
TAGTCACAAGTCCGGAGCTGCCAACATTCCCATCAGTACGAGATTGATTTGTGACAGTACGATTCACCGTAAGACTGTTGCCTACCTTAATTTTATTCGTAAGTTTTCTGTCCAGATTTACCCGGAATGAATAACGGTCAAAATTAGAATTGACTACAATACCATCCTGTTTGTAATAACCGCCGGAAATCGCGTACTGTGTTTTTTCATCACCTCCACTCATAGAAAGCTGATAGTTGTAAGTCGGTGCAGTGCGGAAGATCTCATCCTGCCAGTCGGTGCCTTCGCCGAAAGCTTCGATCTCCTGTGGCGTATACACCGGGTTTCTATTCTCATTGGTATTGGCGTCGTTTACGAACTGTGCATACTCACGGGCATTCAGCACAGGGTATTTACGGCGAACCGACTGAATACCATAGAAAGCATCCAGACTGATAGTGGATCTGCCCGCTTTTCCTCTTTTAGTTGTGATAATTACAACCCCATTGGCTCCTCTGGAACCGTAAATGGCCGTTGAAGACGCGTCCTTCAAAATCGTCATCGATTCAATATCACTTGGATTCAGCGTGCTGAGCACGTTGAAATTGGAACCGCTGTCGGTAGCATCATTTTTGAATGGGATACCGTCTATTACATACAGAGGTTCATTGTCTCCTTGTATAGAATTTCCACCACGAATACGGATGGTAGTTGCTCCACCAGGTGCTCCCGAGTTTTGTGTAATCTGAACACCCGCTGCACGCCCCTGTAGTGCCTGATCCATAGAGGTTACGGCAACCTTTCGTATTTCGTCAATTGGAATCGTAGATACAGATCCAGTCAAATCACTTTTCTTTACCTGACCATAACCCACCACTACCACCTCCTGAAGTGACTGATCTTCAGGTTGCATTTTAATTTCCAGGGCACTTTGACTTCCAACAGCGACCTCCCTGGTAACATAGCCAACAAAACTGAGAACAAGCACAGCATTTTCTTGAGCCAGCTCTAACTGAAAGCCCCCTTCGGTATTGGTAGTGGTACCAATCTGTGTTCCCTTTAATACAACGCTTACGCCGGGAAGTGGCTGACTGTTTTCATCCAGTACTTTTCCTGAAATTGATTTTTTAGGATTGGTTTTATGATCAGGAGCAACCTCCGGCAAATTTTCCAGTCGCCTCAAAATAATAATCTTCCCTGATATCTCGTATTGCAGTCCGAGTGGTGTAAGGATCTGATCCAAAGTCTCATACAAAGGTTTATCTTCTACAGAAACTGTGACCTTCCTGGCCGATTTGATAAGCTTTGAACTGAATACGAAGCGTACATCCACCTGTTTTTCCAGCTGACGTAATACTGTTTTCACTTCGCTTCCACTTGCCGTAATGGATATTTTTTGGCTCAAAAGTGACTGCGCACGACCCTCTCGCGCATAACCTGTACTTAGGAACAAAAGGGCAAACATGAGTTGGGTTGCAGTTATTCGCATCGTCCAGCGTAGTACCTGACGGTACTTTAAAGGTTTTTTCATAGATTTGAATGTTTTGTTATTAGGAAAAATTGGCAAAACAATCCCCGCCTCCCTTTTGGGAGTATATGATACCAGTCATGCAGGGATTTTTCTCTGGAGTCGGTAATGCGGGAACATTGCCGACTCTTTTTTTGGGGTTTAGTTAAGGTTCCTGTTTCGTATAATTTTAAGGGTTTAGGATTGGGATTAATGGTCAATTATTAATTGTTAATGATTAATTCTGACTCTTCTGTTGAGCAGGCTAATTCTTAATTCTTAATTCTTAATTCTTAATTCTTAATTCTTAATTCTTAATTCTTAATTTCTGCACCCACGACTATGAATGATGATCTGTCCATCCAGAATCTCATATTCGGCTTCCACAGCTTTACAGATAATAGTGAGTTTTTCGTGGAGGGTCTGGTTGTCCAGAGCCGCTGTAAGCGGACAGCCACTCAGCAGCTCTTCGTCGTACAAAATATCAATCCCATATGCTTTACCAATTGAAGCGAATGCCTCGCTGGCAGGCGTATCTTCAAATTCAAAATGAGGAATTTTAGCTTTCGGAAGCACAATCTCAGGTTTTTCCACCAATGTCTTCACCATCCTCACAGCATCTCTTTCGAAGATTATTTTTTGATTTGGATTCAGGATCACGCCTTCCAATTCCCGACGTGTTACTTTCTTTTCTATTTCCGGATCAGATTTAGCGAACACTGAAACGCGCCCTGTTTTCACCTCTACAGTAACCAAATCTGACGACGGATAGGCGCTTATTTTGAAGCTGGTTCCGAGCACTTTGGTCACCAACTCATTGGCATAAACAATAAAAGGGCGATCAGGATCTTTTGCAATGGAAAAGAAAGCTTCTCCTTCCAGATAAACTTCCCGCTGCATTCCGTTAAACACCTCCGCATATCGGATTGAGCTGTTCTTCATCAATGTAATCCGACTATTGTCAGCAAGCATCACCTCCAATGGCTTAGCCGACGCATTTTTCTTTTCGATCATTCGCGCGGTACGATCCGGAATACCCATTTCCTGAGCAGGCCTGTCAGCTAAATCGCGGGATGGCGCTTTATACAGTTTCAAAGCCAACCCAAAACCAAATAAAAATACCGCCGCGGCGGCTGCCTGAAACCACCATTTTTGATAAAAGTGCTTTTCATCGTCCCACTCAACAAATTCATCTGCCGGTTCGCTGATCCGGGAAACTGTTTTATCTACCACCGCCCTTATCTCATCATCAGAAATAACTTCCTCTTCCACTGCCAGTCCCTTCACGACTTCTCCTGCTGCCTCAATCAATGATGCCTTATCCGGGTTTTCAGCAATCCACTTTTTCCACTGACTGTCATTTTCACGGGTAGGTGTTTGTATCCATTGTCTGAAATAAGGATCCCAGACAAAATCTTCCACTCCGTAATTTTCGTAATGTTTCATACCAATTATGCGTCTATAATACGATAGACCGAAACCGAATCGGGATACCAATAAAATTTAAATTATTTATAAAAAAATTATAAAACAGAAGTTATCCTGATAAAATACAGGACTGTTTTACACGAAGAAATGAGCAAGAAAGAACGTAAGAAACTCAGAACGCCAGTGTTTCTGAAGCTGTTTGATAGCAATTTGCAGGAGATTGGAAACCGTTTGAGGAGATACTTCCATGATCTCAGATATCTGATTTCGTTCAAGCTCCTGATAGTATCGGAGATAGACTACTTCTTTCTGGCGACGCGGAAGATCGTCCAGTATCTTCTTTAATTTTTGAGTAAGCTCCAATGTCGATTCCCGCTCTATGTAATCCTGCTCCACCGAAAACTCAACATCGAATAACCCGTCCTGCGTATCAAATTCGTCTGTCGCCAAACGATTTCTGTTTTGCTGACTCCTGTGCATAAGTCTTCTTAGCGAGGCCATCATATAAGGCTTCACTGCAATATCCAGACTCAAATTTTCCCTTTTTTCCCACAATGCGAGAAATAGATCCTGAATAGAATCCTTTACAAATTCCTTGTCTTTCGAAAACTTACTACCGTAATGAAAAAGTGAACGAAAATGAAAAGACATCAGATAATCAAACGCCTCTACCTCTCCAGCCAGAAAACGCTGCCACATTATTTTATCATCAGAGGCGTCGGAACGGTGTACAGATAAATTCATGGAGCAATCAAATTAGATACTCAAAATAAATACAAACCACCTGCAAATCACAATACTTTTTATAAAATTGTTTCAATAAAACAAAATACTCTCCCAGGCAACACACCGTAATTTCCGCATTCCATTAGCAATTGATATAACATGGAAAATGTGTTTGTACTATCTATTACGTTGCTACCCTACAATTTATAAGCCGCCTTATTTCCTACCAGGTAAAATGACATGCAGGTTAAACCACAGCCGTATTGACAGAGTCGAAAATTCGAATAATACAATTTCCGGTCATTCTGACACCTTTATTCCCGAAAATTAGAATTCCACGACAAAATTTCCGGTTTAAAAGTGTGGTACGTAGTTTTTGCTGAAGCATGAAAGAATATTAATCAACAAAAAACGCCATGAACTTTAACCAATATACCATTAAAGCGCAGGAAATAATCCAGCACGCGGCGCAAATGGCTCAGGGCAATCAACAACAGGCTATAGAAACCGGTCATGTCCTGAAATCCATTCTGGAAGAAGATCCGAATACTTCAGTTTTTTTATTGAATCAGCTGAATATCAGCATTGATATACTAAATTCCCGTTTATTAAAAATTGTAGACGGCTATCCAAGAGTGAGCGGCGGACAGCCTTATCTGGGTAATGACATGGCAGCCGCCAGCGCCAAAGCCCAGAATTATCTGAAAGAATTCGGCGACGAGTTCGTCAGTATAGAGTTGCTTCTGCTGGGTATACTAGCAGGAAAAGATGCAACTGCTACCATGCTGAAAGAGCTTGGAATGAAGGAGAAAGATTTAATCAACGCAATTAAAGAATTAAGAGGAAAAAATAATCCCGTGAAAGATCAAAATGCTGAAGCTAAGTACCGTTCACTGGAACGTTACAGCAAAAACCTGAATGAGTTGGCCAAAGCCGGGAAAATAGATCCGGTGATCGGTCGTGATGAAGAAATACGAAGGGTTCTTCAGATACTGAGCCGAAGAACTAAAAACAATCCGATCCTGCTTGGAGAACCTGGTGTAGGAAAAACTGCGATCGTTGAGGGACTCGCACAACGTATTGTCCAGGGTGATGTGCCTGAAAACCTCAAATCAAAAACCGTGGTATCGCTGGATTTAGGCTTGTTGATTGCCGGTGCCAAATACAAAGGTGAGTTTGAGGAAAGGCTCAAAGCGGTGATCAAAGAAGTGACAGATTCTGATGGTGAAATTGTTCTTTTCATTGATGAAATACATACGCTGATCGGTGCAGGTGGAGGTGGCGAAAGCGCTATGGATGCGGCCAACCTGCTTAAACCAGCGCTTGCTCGTGGTGAGTTGCATGCGATAGGAGCGACTACGCTTAAGGAATACCAGAAGTATGTTGAAAAAGATAAAGCGTTGGAGCGTCGGTTCCAGTCTGTGATGGTCGATGAGCCTAACATTCCGGATGCGATCAGTATTTTGCGCGGTATCAAAGAAAAGTACGAATTGCACCACGGTGTAAGGATTCAGGATGACGCGGTGATTGCTGCTGTAGAGTTATCCAACCGGTATATCAGCGATCGTTTTCTTCCGGATAAGGCGATTGACCTCATGGACGAAGCGGCTTCAAAACTGAGGCTGGAAATGGATAGCGTTCCCGAGGAACTTGATGAACTGAACCGCCGGATTATGCAACTTGAAATTGAGAGGGAAGCAATCCGCCGTGAAAACAATAAGGATAAAGAAACTGTCCTGAATAAAGAAATTGCCGATCTGAGCGAAAGTCGTAATACACTGAAAGCGCGATGGGAGAACGAAAAGGGCAAGGTAAATGAGGTGCGTTCTTTGAAAGAGCAACTGGAACAACTGCGTCTGGAAGCCGAACAGTCCGAACGTTCAGGAGATTTTGGCAAAGTAGCTGAGATCAGATATGGCCGTATTCCTGAAGTAAATACAAAATTGACCGAACTGCAGGAATCTGAAAATACGGAAAGCCTGATGCAGGAAGAAATCACACCGGAAGATATTGCGGAAGTGGTTGCCAAATGGACGGGTGTACCGGTGAGTAAGATGTTGCAAAGTGACAGGGAGAAATTACTTCAACTGGAGGAACACCTGCATCAGCGGGTAGCCGGGCAGCAGGAAGCTATTGGTGTGGTGTCGGATGCTGTGCGGAGAAGTCGTGCCGGATTGCAGGATGCCAAACGTCCGATCGGAAGTTTCCTTTTCCTTGGACCAACCGGGGTAGGTAAAACAGAGCTGGCAAAGACATTGGCAGAATATCTATTCAACGATGAAAATGCAATGGTGCGGATTGATATGAGTGAATATCAGGAACGCCATGCAGTAAGCCGTTTAGTAGGGGCGCCTCCGGGATACGTTGGGTATGATGAAGGCGGACAACTTACTGAAGCCGTGCGCAGAAAACCATACAGTGTAATTTTATTGGATGAGATTGAAAAAGCACATCCTGATGTCTGGAACATACTGCTGCAAGTGCTGGATGAAGGTAGATTGACTGATAACAAAGGCCGTGTTGCGAACTTTAAAAACACGATCATCATCATGACTTCCAATATTGGTAGTCATATCATTCAGGAAAAATTTGCTGAAGATGAAGGCTGGAACCGTACACTCATTGTGGAAGAAGCCAAACAAGCCGTTCTTGATTTGCTGAAAGCATCAGTAAGACCTGAGTTCCTGAACCGTATTGATGAGATCGTATTGTTTGAGCCACTTTCTCTGAAAAACATTCGCAAGATTGTCGATATTCAGTTCAAAGGAATTCAGAAAATGCTGACCGAACAAGGTATCACTTTGGATGCTACGGATGAAGCACTGACCAAACTGGGAGAAGATGGTTTCGATCCTGCTTTTGGTGCAAGACCACTCAAAAGAGTTTTGCAACGGAAAATTTTAAATGAACTTTCCAAGGGAATTCTGAGTGGTCAGGTTGCCAAAGACGCGGTGATTATGATGGAACTGAACTCTCAGGGAGAGGTAGTTTTTGAAAATGTTGGTAATGTTGAGATATAGTCGGCATCACATATAGATTACTGAAACGGAGCGGCCTTCAAGCTGCTCCGTTTTTGTTTTATTCATATTTTCTGATTGTATGTAATATATGCAAATTCATCAAGGCGATGCTTGATGTCATCAACGTAATATCGGAATAGTTACAATTCCGATTCATCTCTTTTCCAGGTGTGTAAATGCGATTTAAAAAATAGGACTGCTTTTGAAAAATATCCCATACGGACATAATGTAGAAAGGTCAAAATGACGCTTTTAGGCGATTTGGGGTACACAGTCAACAAAGGTTACATGAAACGACATCTAAGTCGCCTTTTGCATAATTGGCACGATTTTATATAATTATTTTTAGAAATAATTATATTCATCACTTTCTACCCCACTAACTTATGGAACATACATCGCATTCTTTTAAAGTTGCCATACTGGTCGCTGACGGGTTTGAACAAGTGGAAATGGCTTGCCCCAGAAAAGTACTAAAACAGAATGGCGCCTGTGTGCACATAATTTCTCCTAATAAGGATATGGTGAGAGGTTGGAATCAGGTTGATTGGGGAACTAACCATCGGGTAGATGTACCACTCAACATGGCTCGTGCTGAATATTATGATGCCCTGCTGCTACCGGGAGGTGTAATGAGCGTGGACGCTTTACGTAAAGAACGACTCGCAGTCCAGTTTGTGAAATCTTTCTTCAATGCCGGTAAGCAGGTCGCGGCAATTTGCCATGGTCCACAGCTCTTGATTGACGCGGACGTTGTAATAGGACGAAAACTAACCTCCTACACAACCATCCGTACTGATCTTGAAAACGCTGGTGCTTTATGGCAGGATAAGCCGGTGGTTGTGCATCATGGGTTGATCACAAGCAGAAAAGCTGATGATCTTCCGCTTTTTACCAGTAAGCTGTTGACGGAATTCAATCTGCTCGTTGCACAAGGTGAACCAGGCTGACAGAAAATATAAAACCTTGTCCATTCAAAGTTTTGTGAGAATTTAAAAATACACCGGAATACTATACTCACTCCATGATGAATCCGGCTTTTGCAAATAGCATCTCAGAAAAATGAGATGCTATTTTCTTTTCTCAACCAATCAAACTTTCAATCTTTGTGCAATTAACCGGACTCAGGTCCCGATCTGATTTCTCTTACATTATCTGCATGAATCACGCCATTTCGCTTCAACAAGTTGCCGTTCGTAAATACGATTCCGTTGTTTTATCCGACATCACCTGGAATATCAAACCAGGAGAAAACTGGGCTATAACAGGTCCAAATGGATCCGGGAAGACAATTTTACTTGATATACTTGCCGGGAAATGGCCTTTATGGAAAGGCAAGATTCATTATGGATGGGAAGAACCTCTACGTGAAACTGTGGAACTGGTGTCGAACGATTATTCATTCAATCGCATCGTGAACGCAGGTGCTGAATACTATCAGCAGCGGTTTCATGCCTACGAAGCTGAGCGCGCTCCCACACTACGGGCTGTACTTACCAATCAGCTTAAACCTGTGGGTACCGTGGATGAAAAATCAGTAACACTTGCGCCATCGAAAGTTACGGAAGATAATCTCAATCGTATAACAACGCTTCTTTCACTGACTCATTTACTGGATCACCCGTTTGTGACTTTGTCAAATGGAGAAACGAGAAGAATGCTGCTTGCCAGGTCACTTGTTAAAAATCCAAAAGTGTTGTTGCTTGACAATGCATTCAGCGGACTGGATGTGCATTCGCGTGAGGTATTGCGCAACGCGTTAACAGAACTTGCGGCAACGGGAGTGATCGTCATCATGGCTACCACTGCAACTGAAATCCCTCCCTGCATCACTCACGTTTTGGAATTGAATGAAGGAAAAATCGCTGATATATCTGCCATAGATCAGTTCAGTGATCAGTCTAAAATTCAAATGGCTCATGCTCAACCAGACCCTGTCAAACTAAAAAATCTGGGACAACCTTCCTGCACAGATTTCAACTATGCACTTGATATGCGTAATATCCGTGTTAAGTATGGAGAAGAAACCATCTTAAACGGCGTAAACTGGAAAATTGCAAAAGGAGAAAAGTGGGCATTATCAGGACCAAACGGCTCGGGCAAGTCTACCTTACTAAGTATACTTACGGCTGATAATCCACAACGCTTTGCCAACGATTATGATCTTTTCGATCAGAAAAGAGGTGGAATCGGTGCTTCAATCTGGGACATCAAACAGAAAATCGGGCATGTCTCTCCTGAACTTCATTTATACTTTCCAAGGAATACCAGTGTCTTCAAAACCATTGCATCCGGTTTTTTTGATGCAACAGGGGTATTTTTCAAAAAACTGACAGATATTCAGATTGAAAGGGCACATGAAGTGGCGGAGTTGCTGCATGTACATGATCTTCTGGAAAAAGACTTTTCTCAGTTATCGAAAGGACAGCAGCGCATGGTATTGTTGGCAAGAGCGCTGGTTAAAAATCCGCCGCTATTGATTCTCGACGAACCTTGTCAGGGACTTGATACAGAGGCTATAGCGTATTTCAAATCGGTTGTTAATGCAGTTTGTGATTCGGATCAACGCACATTGATTTATGTATCACATTATCCGAATGAAATCCCGTCGTGCGTGACGAAATATTTGAAGCTGGAAAAAGGGAATGTAGTGGCCGGTTAGCCTGATGCGAGAATAAAGTGTCATCAGTACGTTTTGTTACGTACCTACGGCACTTTTGGTCGGTGAATCATCGTTTACATTTCTACCGAAATTACATCCCTGACGGGATTTTATCCATAGACTATTTGTTACAAAATATTTTCGTTGATCCTATAGGAATAAAATACGCCAGCATTTCTACCTGTATTATATCCTTAATGAGATGCCATCCATGTATCGTGTTTTCCAGCAAAACTAAACCATGGTTCCATTTCTACCAAAACTACATGGCTGACGGAATTTTATCTACACTCTGTTTGCTGCATACCAACCTCTAATCCCGCAGGGATGAAATATCGGTAGCGAAATTGTAACAGAAACAATAGATAAAGTGCCGTAGGTACGTAAACTTCACGCACTTTTTTTTGGCTTTTGAAAACTCAGGATGTTCAAAAAGAACAAAATTCACCTTCTTTATACTAAAATTCCATTCTCGCTTCAGGACTTACTGTCTGATCACAAAAATCTCCTTCCAGGTATTTATAATGTGCCGCCATCGCGATCATCGCAGCATTATCTGTACAATATTCAAATTTGGGAACATATACATTCCAGCCAAGCGTTGCACCCAATTCGGCCAGCGCAATACGTAAACCTGAATTGGCAGACACGCCGCCTGCAATGGCTATCTCTTTGATTCCCGTTTCACGAGCTGCCCGTTTCAATTTTTTCAAAAGAATATTGATCAGCGTAAATTGAATGCTGGCGCAGATATCATTCAGATTTTCAGAAATAAAATTCCCGTTTTCCCGTACCTGTTTTTGCAGGAAATACATAAAGGAAGTTTTGATCCCGCTAAATGAAAAGTCCAGTCCGGGCATTTCAGGCAACGGAAATGCATAAGCCATCGGATTTCCTTCTTTGGCATATTTATCAATGAGCGGTCCTCCCGGGTAAGGCAGATTCAGCAGCTTCGCCGTTTTGTCAAAAGCCTCCCCTACCGCATCATCCTTGGTTTCTCCGATAATCTCCATTTCAAGCGGCCCCGATACCTTCACGATTTGGGTATGACCACCACTCACAGTCAGGCATAAAAAGGGAAAAGCAGGTGCCGGATCCTCTATAAAATGGGCCAGGACATGCGCCTGCATATGATTTATTTCGATCAATGGAATATCCAGTCCCATCGCCATTGATTTTGCAAAGGAAGTTCCTACCAGCAACGCGCCAAGCAGTCCCGGTCCTTTGGTAAAAGCGATAGCATCAAGGTCTTTTTTTGTTACTTTTGCATCGTTCAAAGCCTTATCAACCACCGGTAATATGTGTTGCTGATGAGCGCGGGAAGCAAGCTCGGGAACTACACCGCCATATTGCGTGTGTATAAGCTGGGTTGCAACAACATTAGAAAGAATTTTTCCGTTACTAATTACGGCTGATGAGGTCTCGTCACAAGACGATTCGATTGCAAGAATATTCATACTGTTCTGAAAATATTTGCAAAAATAGTCAATTACAGGCGATTAATTCCACTAATGCCT
>DASYHR010000695.1:0-5925 GCA_035998385.1 Dyadobacter sp.
ATGCAGGAACTGCAGGCGTTTGTCAATGCTGGTGGCAGTGTTTCTGTCATTCCCCCGTCCCAACCCGACCTGAACAGCTATCAGACTTTCCTCCGGGGCTCTGGCGTTAACGGACTATCGGTAAACAGGGATTCGTCCGTAGAACCGCTTCCCATGACAGCACCTGATCGTAACAATCCGTTTTTCAGCGATGTTTTTGAAGAATCGGTTCGTCAGGAGACCAATCTGAGCTTGCCCGCCGCTGCCCCGGTTTGGTCGTGGCCATCTGCCGGTCAGCAACTCTTGGCATTACGAAACGGTCAGCCTTATCTGACACGCATTGCCCGGGGGAAAGGGAAAGTGTATCTGTTTGCTTCGCCATTTCAAAGCGAATACAGCTCCATGGCACAGCATGCGATTTTTGTTCCGGTTATGTATAAAATGGCCGCTATGAGTGTACGTGCGCAACGGACCGCCTTCACATTTGACGAAGATCCGATTGCATTGCAAATAGATGATGTTGCCCCAAATACTACATTTAAGTTAAGACGTGACAAAACCGAAATTATCCCCGTTCAGCGCCGAACAGGAAATCAGCTTCTTTTGGAAATTCCTGAAGGGGACCAGTTGGGTGAAGGCGTACAGGCAGGTTACTTTGACTTAATGAATGAAAACAAAGTGCAACAGGTGATTGCTTTGAACCATAACAACACTGAATCGAAGCTTGAATATTATTCTCCCGGGGAACTGAAAGCTGCTTTTACAGGTCAGAAAAACGTCCAGGTTTTTGATAGTCTGACAGACGATGCCTTCGCAAAAGAGTTTCAACAGCAAAATTTGGGGACAAGTTTATGGAAGTACTTCTTATATGCGGCGCTTTTCTTCCTTCTGGCCGAAGTACTTTTAATAAGGTTTAAAAAGTAAAAAAACGGATTCCAGTTTTCTGTTTATCACTTTTTACGCCAACTTTGCACCAAACATTATTTTACTTATAAATGCGTTCATCCCGGATAGGAATTCTTGGTGGTGGTCAATTGGGACTTATGCTCCTGCAAGCGGCCATCGATTGGAATCTTGATATTCACGTTTTAGATCCTGATGCTGAGGCTCCGTGCCGCAAAATTGCACCGAAGTTTACGCAGGGCTCATTACAAGACTTCGACACAGTCTATAATTTTGGAAGAGACCTCGATGTCATTACCATCGAAATTGAAAAGGTAAATGTAGAGGCGCTGGAAAAGCTTGAGTCGGAAGGAAAACGCGTTTATCCGCAACCTTCGGTTATCCGCCAGATACAGGATAAAAGAATTCAAAAGGTATTTTATAAAGACAAAGGTCTTCCCACTGCCGATTTTATATTGACAGAAAACCGTGCATCGCTACGCGAACATCTGGATTTCCTTCCCGCCTTTCACAAATTGGGTCGTGACGGCTACGACGGACGCGGTGTGCAACGTATCGGATCAGAGGCAGATCTCGACAAAGCATTTGACCAACCCGGACTGCTTGAAAAAGCGGTTCCGTTTGAAAAAGAACTTGCCGTTATCGTTGCCAGAAATCCTTCGGGCGAAGTGATGACGTTCCCCACGGTCGAGATGGTTTTTCATCCTGAACTGAACCTTGTTGAATATCTTTTCGCACCAGCAGAAATCTCTGAGGTTATCAATCAAAGAGCACAACAAATTGCACGTCAGACCGCTGAAGCTTTTCAGATTGTGGGGTTATTAGCTGTCGAATTATTTTTGACGCCGGATGGTGAAGTCCTGATTAATGAAGTTGCTCCCCGGCCGCATAACAGCGGTCATCATACGATACAAGCCAATGTGACGTCTCAATACGAACAACACTGGCGTGCTATCCTGGATTTACCCCTGGGAAGCACGAGAGCCTACGGACCATCGGCTATGGTGAACTTGCTGGGTGAAGCCGGATACGAAGGCCCGGCGGTATATGAAGGAATGGAAAAGTTATTGGCAACGCCGGAAGTATTCCCATTCCTTTATTGGAAAGCAATCACCAAACCTTTCCGGAAAATGGGGCACATCACGATCATGGATGAGAATATCAGCTCATTGAAAGAAAAGGTGGCATACGTTACAAAAAGCATTAAAGTGATCAGTAAGTCATAGTAAGTAGATGTTAGCAATTAGCTGTTAGTTTTATAGTAAATGAATAATAGCATATTACAAAAAAATATAAACTAACTTTTGCTACTACTTACATAAATGACCTGCAGACACGCTACACTTTAAATCAAAAAAAATAAATGGTTGGAATTATCATGGGCAGCCTTTCCGACAGAAAGGTAATGCAGGAAGCGGCAGATGCACTAAAAGAACTGGATATAGCGTTTGAAATGGAAATTGTTTCGGCTCACCGTACGCCGGAGAGAATGATGGAATATGGCGCGTCGGCTCGTAGCCGTGGCTTGAAGGTAATCATCGCAGGGGCTGGCGGTGCCGCTCATTTGCCAGGTATGGTGGCTTCACTTACGTCGCTGCCGGTTATCGGGGTTCCGGTACTTTCCAGTAACTCTATCGACGGATGGGATTCGGTGCTTTCAATTTTGCAAATGCCATCAGGTGTACCGGTTGCGACTGTAGCATTGAATGGTGCCAGAAATGCCGGAATTTTAGCCGCACAGATTATCGGAGCAAGCGATCCTGAGACAGCTGAAAGACTGGATGCATTTAAGTCGGGACTGAAAGAGAAAGTAGCTGTAATGAACTCAGAATTAAAAAATCTGATTGATTAATATCCGGTCTTTGGTATTTTAATAAAGTAAATACCATTCCTTTGTAATAGTACAACCACAAAAATAGAACTGCCAGTTAGCAATGGAAGACGAATTCCCAAAGAAAAGAAATGTACGTCCGGTTGAAAAATCGAACCTCCCAATAATCACTTTATCGGTACTTGTCCTTCTTGTTCTGGCGATGCTTTATGTGGGCTATGAATATATCTCAGATAGTTCCTCCAATTCCGAAGAGCTGACATCTGTCGTGGTCGACCCTAATCCGGAAATTGAACAGGCCGAGTCTGTGGAGGACGTGCCGCAACCAATTACAAGCTCAGAGCCGGCAAAAAGTCCTGAGCCGGTGAAGGAAAAAGTGAAAGAGGTTTCTGCATCATCTATCGGTGGCGAACAGATCACGCACAGCGTGAAAAGCGGTGAAACCTTTTCAAGTATTGCTTCCCGTTACAACCTGAAACTGGAAACGCTCAAAGGATTAAATCCATCGGTTTCGGATGTGAAGGCGGGAACTACCAAATTGAAAGTGCAGGTCAAAACGGTTCATACGGTAGGGCCTGGTGATGTACTGCGCGTGGTAGCTCAAAAACACGGCGTGACGAGAGATGCGATCATGAAGGCAAATGGAAAGACCAGGGATTTTGCTGAAAGAGGTGAAAAGCTGATCATTCCATTTCCACAAAGAAAATAAGATTGGTATTTAAAGCAGCTATATAAAAATGGGATCGCAACGAACTGCGATCCCATTTTTTTTTTGAATCTATGTGGATCAGAAACCTCTGCCTCCCCCGCCCTGATTACGATTTCCTCCTCCGGGAAAACCTCCGCCCGGGAAGCCCTGTCCATCAAACTCTCTCCTGTTGTTAGACGGTGCCGGCATTTTACCGAAATTCCGGAGTGTATAGGTGAAAGTCAGCATCGCATATTGGGTCAGCACCTGGCTGGTCATATCCTGTACATAGGTTTCCGTTACGTTACGGGAAATACTGTTGTTTTGTTTCAGTATATCAAACACGGTCAATTTGAGTTCTCCTGCATTGTTTTTCAGGAATTTCTTTCCTACGCTCGCATTCCACAGCGTGAAATTCTGGTTGTAACCTTCCCCCAGCCCGCGATACGACTGGTTGTTGACGTCGGTTTGTAATACAAAACCTTTTCCAAAAATCCAGTTTACACGTCCGCTGATGCCAGATGTGTAATAGTTATTATTCATTTGTGGCTGTATCGTATTACGCACCACGTTGTAATTTCCTGAGTAAGAAAGTGTAAAGTCCAGGTTCTCACTGATATTGCTACTTACAACAAGCCCCTGTGACACCGCATAGGTATTGGAAAAGTTGGATACATTGTTGATCACCCCCGGAGAACGCACGTAGTTAAATCCGGTATTCAGGTTTACATTGAGTTTCAAAGGCGCAATCGGCTTTCCATAAGCAATCAGAGACCGCGCATTCCAGCTACCATCTACGTTAATTGGTGAGGTAAGTCTGGCACCTTCCTCCAGCACAATTCCACTTGGAAGCGTTGTTTGCTCGCGGGCAATAAAAGTTGAGTTTACGATCGCATTATTAGTCTGAGTTACAAAGATCATCGCGTTCATGCTGTAGGGACGCGTAGCTCCTGCCAGCGAATAACGAACATTCAGCATGTTTCTATACTCCTGTTTCAGATTAGGATTCCCGGCTGTTAAGGACAAAGGATTGCTGTTGTCCACAACATTTTGAAGTTGCGTAATCGATGGTTGATTCGTTGAACTTCTGAAGAAAGTTCTGAATTGTGTACCCGATTTTGAGCGATACTGCAACATGAAGTTGGGTAGAAAATTGGTAAAAGTCTGGTCTACAGTTGCATTACGGGGCGCTAGTTGCTGGCTGTATAAATTGGCATTCTGGAAATCCACACCAAAGTTCCCTGTCCATTCATTCTTTCTGAGACGATAGGATATACCTGCTCTGTTGGTCGTATACCGGTTATCAAAATTGTTGGTCAGCAATGTGTCCAGACCTGCGTAAGAATTGTCGTCAAAATTAAGATTGTAGGTCTCTCTCGCCGAATTGCTGTTACTTAGTGTAAAGTTGTAGTTCAGTTGCAACTGACCCGACTTACCAACAGGCTCTGTAAAGATAAGATTTGTCCCAAGCGTCGTACCGCCTGAGCTGGTCAGGTTCTCCTGATTGATCGTGTCGCCAGGCATCTCCAGATTTGTGAAATAGAGGTTTTTTGAATACAAACGACCTACTCCGCTGCGGTCATTCATTTGCGTATTCACGTTTAATGATATACTGCGACCACGTTTCGCAAACGCATGACGGTACAAAATGTCGTTACCGAAATTATAACCGTTTGTCTGGTTGTTGCGGTTGATGTCAGCACTATTGAGCAGACTGCCGTCAGCAAGACTTGTAAGTCCTACTTTCATACTGGCAGACTGGTTGTCCTGAAAGCTCAGACGAGGTGTCACAATCAGCGTGTTGTTTTTATTAATGTTGTACTCGACACGGAAATTGACGCGGTGGTTCATATTCGTACTGGATGTACGGCTTGTGTCATTGTAAAACTGATTGCCCCCACCGCCTTGCAGAAAGTATTCCTGTTGGGTTGTCTGATCGTTTGTATTGTTTGTACGATTGAAAAAATAACTACCAGTCACATCAACCTTGGTGCCGAATTTATTGGAGTAATTTAAACCCAAAGAATTGGTTCCTGTGATACCACTCTGCCCACCTACCATAAAGTTGTTCCCGCCGCCACCACCTCCACGACCACCTCCGCCAGCGTTACCGCTGCTTGTCACACCCAGCAAATCCTGGCTTGAAAAATTCTGGTTGTTGATATTATTACTTAGTCCGATCAGGGATATACGCTGGTTGCCTTTGAAATAGCTGAGGTTTCCCCCCGCCTGATAGCGGTTATCCAGTCCGTAACCTGCAAACAACTTTCCAAACTGACCCACTTTACGATCTGCCTTGGTTACGATATTGATCGTCTTCTGCGCATTGCCGTCGTCATAACCTGTGAATTGAGCCTGATCGCTCAGCTTATCAAAAATTTCGATCTTGTCGACAATTTCTGCGGGCAAAGATTTCAGCGTCAGCGCTGCATCTTCACCAAAAAATGGTTTTCCATCTACCAAAACACGATTTACCGTTTCTCCGTGTGCAGTGACAGTTCCGTTTGTTACCGTTATGCCCGGC
>DASYHR010000728.1:0-3663 GCA_035998385.1 Dyadobacter sp.
GAACAAATCAGGCCAACATGCCTACCAATGCCAATCAGCCCCAGGCTAACGACGCGAAAAATAACAGCAATTCAGACAAAGGCAAAGCAGCAACCGCAAATGATGGCTCTGATGCAAAAGATGCTCAGAATTCTGACCAGGCTAAATTAAATCAGGATAAATCCGGAGCACTTACTCCTGAGCAGCAAGCAAAGGAAGAGTTAAGAAGGAAGATTTATGGTTACTCCATTTTCGCTGAGAAAAACCTGAATACTATCCCTGACTTTCAGATTGCTACTCCAACCAACTATGTGGTAGGTCCTGGTGATGTCTTAAAAATATTCTATTACAACTTTGCGGAGGCTTCCTATGAGCTAGAGGTCAACCGCGACGGCTTTATACAAATCCAGCCTCGTGTGGGGAACGTGTACGTAGCAGGACATACGATTGATGAGATCCGTAAAATATTGATTGACCGCTTTACCAAGGTGAATGTTCCGGGATTGATCGGAGCAAACGGACAACCTCCGCGCACCAAATTGATGGTAACATTGGGTGAATTGAGAACCGTTAAAGTACTGGTAACAGGTGAAGTAATTAATCCTGGCACCTACGAGTTGTCTTCTCTCGCATCTGCATTCAATGCACTTTACCTGGCGGGTGGCCCTAATGAAATAGGATCTTTCCGTGATGTGAAGGTTGTTCGTAATGGAAAAGTGATTACCCATATGGATATCTATGATTTTCTTACGAAAGGAACCAGAGATGGCGATGTAAGGATTCAGGACAATGACAATATACAGGTGGGCTATTATTTCAAGAGAATTGAAATGGATGGTCTGGTAAAACGTCCTGGACTATATGAGCTTTTGCCGGATGAAAAACTAAGCGATGTGATCGCCTACGCCGGTGGATTTGATGACAAAGCTTACAGAGGTCGTGTGAAAGTTGAAAGGATTACTTCTCTGGAACGTAAAATGTTTGACGTTTCGGAAAGCGAATACAAATCGTTTGACATGGCGACAGGTGACCTTGTGACGGTTGAAACAGTATTAGACCGTTTCGAGAATATCGTAACGATTGAAGGTGCCGTTTTCCGTCCCGGAAACTATGCACTTGACAACAGTCCGTCTTTGAAAAAATTGGTTGAGAACGCTCAGGGTTTGAGAGAAGATGCATTTATCGGTCGTATCAATGTATTAAGAACCCGTCAGGATCTCACTATTGAGAATATTTCGCTGAATTATGCGGATATCGTGAATAATAAAACGCCGGATCTGATACTTACCCGCCTGGATCAGGTAGTTATCCCATCTAAATTCACTATGGCTGAGGTCGCTTTCATTCAGGTAGACGGCGAAGTGAATAATCCTCAGTTCCCCGACAATGAGGGTAAATTCCCCTTTACATCCAATACCACACTGGAAGATGCTATTTTGAAGGCAGGTGGCTTTAAAGAATCTGCTTACACTTCAGAAGTAGAGGTGATCAGACGTAAACGTGATGGTGTAGCAGGTGCAGCCAATGCGCAGATTGCCGAGATTTATAAGTTCAATGTAAATCGTGACCTTTCATTAGGAGCAAATCAAAGTAATTTTGTTCTGATGCCTTTTGACCACATCATTATCAGAAAGTCTCCTAATTACGTGGTACAGCAGTCGGTATTTATTGAGGGTGAGGTTCTGGTTCCGGGCGAATACAGTATTATCAATAAAAACGATAAGATAAGTGATGTAGTAAAGAGAGCTGGTAACCTTACTGAATTGGCTAATGCAGAAGGAGCGACTTTACTAAGAAGAACAATTGCAAAAAGCATGACGGAAGCTACCGATTTTGAACAAATCGACATGGCTGAGAGAAGTATCAAAACTGGTACCGTAGTGGGCGATATGGAAAATGTGAAGGAAGAATCAATCGGGATTCAGCTACGCAGCATCCTGAAGCAACCTGGTTCGTTTGAAGATCTGATCGTTCAGGAAGGTGATATCATTCGTATCCCAAAACGTCTGGAAACGGTACAGGTGATTGGCCAGGTACTCTACCCTACTACTGTAAAATACGGAAAAGGCATGGGATTCTCTGACTATATTTCCCGCTCAGGTGGCTTCACTCCGCAGTCTTTAAGGAAAAGCTCATATATCAAATATCCTAACGGAAACGTAGACAGAACAAGAAGATTCTTATTCTTCAATGTATATCCGAAGGTTCAGCCGGGATCTGAGATCTACGTACCACAAAGAGCTGCGCCGATGCTGAACGCGCAGCAAACTATCACAACAGCTACAGGAGTGTTAGGATCCGTAATGAGTCTGATTCTTGCTGTACTTGCCTTCCGTTCTATTAACTAAAAATTATGTCAACAACAGTGCGACAAACTCCTGATGATGAATTAACGCCACAGGATGTTATTGAGAAAATTCAGGTAATTAAAAGAGCGATTATGAAGAACTGGCTTGTGCTGGTTCTGTTGCCAGCTCTTGGATTCGGGATAGGATATGGATTGGATTTGATTCTGAAGACGCCTAATGAATACGAAGCGGATGTCGTATTCAACCTGGGAGGTGGCCAGAGTTCCGGCGGATTCGGTGATATGGCCGGTCTTCTTGGACTGGGTAATGCCCCAGATGCCAATATTTTTACAGGAGAAAACTTCTTTTACTTCGTAAAGTCACGCCCTGTAATTGAGCGAAATCTTCTTAAGGAAGTGGATGTGCGAGGCAAAAAAATGATCCTTGCCAACTTCTTTATTGATTCAAGTGGAATCAAGCAAAAAGAATGGGAGGAAGTGCCCGAATTCCACACATTCCGGTTTGCAAGCTCGAATGTGAAAGAGCTTGATATGAACTCCAGAATTGTATTGAATCAACTTGTTCGTAAAGCTACCGACCTAACGGAAATTGGTCCTTTGGAAAGAAAATCATCGTTTTCTAAGTTGTCAACAAAAATGGAAAACGAAACATTGGCAGGGCTGTGGGTAACTTCTCTATTGACAACCGTGGAGGAAATGTATACCGAAAACCAAACTCAGAAAACACGGAAGCAACTTCGTTTGCTTGAATCAAGACGTGACTCTCTCGGACGTGTACTTGGAGTTGCAGAAAACCGACTTGCCCGCGAAGTGGATTTAAGTACTCAAGTGTACGATCCTACAGTAAAAGTTTCTGCATCCAGAATGGAGAAAAAATCAGCCTTCCTTCAGACAATGTATTATGAAGCGATGGCCAGTGCTGAGAAAATGCGTGTTTCGCTGGTTCGTGAAGCACCCTTATTTACTGAAATTGAAGGAATCAAAGTTCCGCTTGACGTGAAGGCAATTGATAAGACGAGAGCCAAGATCGGATTATTGATCGGTTTGTTTCTGGCACTTGTATTTACTTATCTTCGCACTGCGCTGACGCCTGCACCCAAAGAGGTTCTGGCTTAATTAAAAATTATGAAGCATACTATTACCATTAAAGCAGGCGGTTCGGAAAAGGACTATTGGAAAGACCTGTGGCTCAACCGGCAATTACTTTGGATTCTCTCAAAACGTGATATATCGGTAAGATACAAGCAAACATTACTTGGCCTGGCTTGGAGTGTACTACGCCCGTTGATGACCATGGGTATCATGGTGTTTGTGTTTAGCCTCGTTGCGAAACTCGAAGGAGATCCAGGAATCCCTTACCCGCTAATGGTATTGAG
>DASYHR010000736.1:0-3215 GCA_035998385.1 Dyadobacter sp.
CAAAAAACCGGCAAAACTCAGGTAGCCTGATCGATTTTCAGAAACAATGAAATCGTTTCAATGATCATAACACAAGCTGATTTTTAGGTACGTAACCCAAAAATTCAGGCTTGTAGTTGGCGAAAAGAGAGATCGTGAATACTTTTGTCTGTTAAATCTATAATATTGATAGACTAATAAATATGAAGGCACGTATTTTCCTTGCAGCGGCACTACTTACAAGTCAGACGCTTTTAGCACAGAACAAGCTGACACCTGTTACAATAGAAGGCAGTGTTCCGGGTGTGGAATCCGGCTATGTGTATCTGCAGAAGTTCAAAGAGAAGATTTTTTATACGGTTGATTCTGTTGCCATTAACAGTGGCAAGTTTCAGCTTAAATCTTCAGTAGAGTTGCCTGAACTATACGGACTTACGATTAATAGTAAGGTTGCGCCATTATTCTTGTTTCTTGAAAACACAAATAAGATTACAGTAGCATTAGATACGGCGGCCCGTTATAAAAACAGTATCGTGAGCGGCTCGCCGGCCCAGGATTTATTCGGGCAGTATAACAAAACCAGAGAGGTGAAAATTGATGAGTTCATCAAAACAAATTCAAAATCGATTGTATCGGCCTACGTGCTTTACCGCAACTTTGCCTACCGGCTTACGCCTGAGCAAATTCAGCAAAACATCAACTTACTGGATCCTTCCCTACAGAAGACCGCATATGTTCAAACGCTTAAAGAGCTGATCGTAACGCTCGACAAAGTAGCTGTTGGTAAGCAGGCACCTGATTTTACTGCACAGGATCCAAGTGGCAAGCCTGTAAAGTTGTCTGATCATTTTGGGAAATATGTCTTAGTTGATTTTTGGGCAGCCTGGTGCGGACCCTGCCGTAAGGAAAATCCGAATGTGGTAAGTGCCTACGAGAAGTTCAAAGACAAAGGTTTTGATGTATTTGGTGTATCGCTTGATAAGTCAAAGGAAGCCTGGCAGAAGGCTATTGAGAAAGATGGACTGAAATGGACTCAGGTATCAGATTTGAAATATTGGCATAGCGAACCCGCGGCACTATATGGCGTGCGTGCTATTCCAGCCAATTTTCTGCTGGATCCCCAAGGGAAAATTGTTGCGAGGAACCTGAAAGGGGAAGATCTGCACAAAGTGCTGGAAGAATTACTGAGCAGCAAGACTACGTCCGCTGCTAAATCCTCTAAATAGATCTTGTATATACCTGTTTATGCTATTTTCTTAATGTACATTTTCAGTCGTTTACCCATGCGCTAAAAGCTATTGCTAAAAGCTCATTTCTATGGAACAAACATTGTTTACATCCCGGCAAATTAGCCTTAGAGGCGATTTAAATTCACCAGCGTTCCTGCAGCAGCTCTACTGTTGTTGTTGATATACCCATCTTTCCGGAAATTCTTCCGGCTCTCATTCCTCAGACAGTTCAGTTCCGCCACTTGAAATTTTGGTGGTAAATTATTTCTCTTCGGCGGACTGCTGTCAGGGGTAGACCCTCTATGTCTATCTCATCCAACCTTCTTTCTTTTTACTCAAAATTTGTATCGTTATGCGATTTACAGAAAGCCTTGTCTATTACGAAATCCTGATTCTTTTTGTAGTAATCAGTGTACCAGAATTTTTCACAGGTCTGTACAAAAGCGGCAAATGGTCGCAAAATGAATGGTATATCAATATTGCCGGATTGTTTCTGTCAAGCACCATTACCCGTCCGATCAGTTTTCTGCTGACGGCATATGTCCTGAATTATTTCTTCCCCGACTATCATAATGTATTTGAGTCAGTTCCGCTTTGGGCAGGGGTTATCGTCACCTGCCTTCTGGAAGATTTCACGCAGTACTGGTGGCACCGGGCAGCCCACACCTACACCTGGCTTTGGAAAGCGCATCGGGTTCATCACACGGCACCTGAAATGAGCGTGTTTTTAACAGGGCGTAATTCCTGGCTGTACCTGTTGTTATTTCCTTCACGTATAGTTTCTACCGTTCTTATATTCATGGGATTCGGTCAGGCATTTATTGTTGGTTACTTTTTCAAAGCACTAATTGGTATTTCAGCGCACTCAAGCATCAAATGGGATAAACCTTTGTACAAAATCAAATGGCTTCACCCTGTGATGTGGATTGTTGAAAGGACTATTTCTACGCCTGCTACACACCATGCGCACCACGCAGCGACCGACGCGGATGGTATCGGCGTTATCAATGGAAACTATGGTAATATGTTCTTTATCTGGGATATGTTGTTTGGGACGGGAAAAATCACGCGTGAGTTTTCCGAACATATCGGTCTGGAGGACTACCATGAAGAGCCCTGGTACGTACAATTGGGCTATCCGATTTTTAAGTCAAAGGATCACCGCAGTGAATTGTCAGAGTAGAAGAAATCTCAAAACTTAATTGTTATGAAAACCCGGACCGGAATACTATTGGTGTTGCTTTTTGTTTTGCCGGCTGTCGCATTCACGCAGGTTGTGTATTATGATGTCATCGTGGCTGGTCACAGCATCGGTGCGGTGAAAGTATATCACTACCAGGCCACCACAAGAAAGCAGCGTATCGAAGCCGAATTCAAAGTTCCGTTTTATTCCGGGAGGTTTTTCAGTGAAAACAACTTCAACGAGGGGGGACTAAAAAATTCTGTGACCGAACACCACGTGAACGGAAAAAGAAAACAGCAAACCGTTACCACATTCGTTGCAAACAAAAGTTACAAGGTTGATTTTGCTGGTGATGAAAAAGCCACTAAACAACTTAGCCAACATATTGCTTCCACGACTACGAACCTTTATTATCAGGAGCCTGTCGATTTGGACGCAGTTTATTCAGAAAGATATGGAAAGCTTTGTACGCTGAAAAAAGTAGGGGCGAACCGGTATGCGATCAGTTTACCCAATGGCAAGCAAAGTATTTACACTTACGATAGTGGCGATTGTCAGGAAGTGCTCACTGAACTATCAGGGGTAAAAGTCCGGATTGTAAAACGTGATGTGCGTCTGGCTTCCAGATAGTCCGGAGTTGTAAATAGCACCAGCTTAGCACGATTCTTTTTTGATGGTGGTCACAATCCCGATAGCGGGGCCTGTGAACTTTATCAACTTAGTAAATGAGCAAGACGAATATTACGATTATCGGTGGTGGCGCATGCGGGATTTCCGCATTTGTGGAGCTGTTTCTTCAGCTACGTGTCGCCGGTTTCCACCAG
>DASYHR010000741.1:0-1633 GCA_035998385.1 Dyadobacter sp.
TACCGGACCGAAGCCGTGTTCCTGAGGTGTTGCAAGCGTTGCAGAACATAGACGCCACTGTCCGCCTTCAGCATCCACGATGTACTCACCTTTTACAGGCTTCAGCTCTTTGTCAAGAAATACACGTGAGACAGAGAACAAAATCTCATGGTTGTTCAACATGATATAACCCTCGCCATTCGGGTTTTTCATGAACGCACCACCATCAGGCTGAGCACCATATACAAATCCGGGAGAATCTTGTAGCTGATCGTCTGAGCTGATCAATGTGGTAATTTTCAGATCTTCAAAACCTGGCATCGCTTTTACGAGCGAAGGGTTTACCGAACGATCAATGAGTTTGCTGGCATCTACAGGTGCACTGTGGTCCTGAAGATTACATCCTGAAAAGGTCATAGCCCCCAGAATAAGCGCAGCGGCGTAGCTACGGGTAGAGTTTAATAAATACATTTTCAATGGTGAGTAGTTTATGCAAAACTATACACCTGCTGACTCCCTGTGATTAAGCCATTGTTAAGGTATTATTAATTCCATGATATTCAGAAGGATGTAGCCTGATCTTATCCTCGTAGTCGATGTAAAATATTGTAAGCTCAGACACGGAGGTACCTGTCAGAGAAACTGATCTAAACCGTTCGTTTTCAACAACGCAGACGGGCGTTCAGCATTCGAATTAATGATATTCCCGTCTTTGCCTATCAGTATATAGTGTGGGATTCCGTTTATTCTGAATCCATCTGCCAGGCCGTTCTCGTTAGCGTTGTCAACACCGTGAATACCCTTGAGATCAGGATTTTTTGCCAGGTATCTTTTCCATTTGTCGACATCTCCATCTTTCGAGATATATAGAAACATGATATCTGGATTGTCGCCATACTTATGGGACAGCTTTTTTGAGTACTTTAATTCTTCAACACACGGCCCGCACCAGGTTGCCCAAAAGTCGATATACAACACTTTTCCTTTCAAGTCAGCAAGTGTAAATTCTTTTCCATCGATGTCTTTCACTGCTATCTGAGGCGGGAGTTGCCCGGCTTTGGTAACACTGATCTTAGACAATAAAAACTCTAGATCTACCAGGTAATCCGATGAAGGATAAGCTGACTTGAATGAATTAACTACAGCATACGCTTTTTCATAATTATACTCGGTAGATAAATAAGTACAGCTGTAAATAGCTAAAATAAACTCATGGTAGGAAGCAACATCATTTTTTGCAAGAATAGCCGCTTTTATGAGTCCATATTCGCGGTCATAGTTTTTGTCCGTGAGGAAGATATGATGGTCAATTGGCGAAACCAGTTTTATACTAAGATCTAAACCTATATAATGACTGTATGCGATCGGGTCGATTTTGAGTAAATACGAATTAACTGAAAAGTTGGAGAAGTAATCAGACGCATAAAAATTCGCTTCCGTTCCCAGTCGCGTCCATCTTTTTTCTGCCTTTGAAATATTTCTGTTCTGCTTGTGAAAATTATAGTTCATTCGCTCTCCAGCTGCAAATAAGTAGCTACTATGTAGCAGTAATTCCTTGTGATCGGTACTCAGGCGGGAATCCTGCTGAATTTTGTCGTTAATTTCATTGTATGGTTTGGTTATTCTGGTCAAATAGAAATTCAGGTCTTCTTCT